>JADFPY010000007.1 GCA_022562085.1 candidate division KSB1 bacterium
CACTTCAGTTGTGGAAGTGACGATTTCAGAAATGAATGTATCTGTATCGCTAACTGCGATAACCTGCACTACGATGCTCCTTCATTATTTGGACTAAGAGGCCATGCTTCTGTTTCGGCGGGAACGGGTTGACTTTTAATATTGTTGCGCATATTTAATTTTTGACGCGGTAAGGAATTGATGGCAACGGTACGCTCGAGTTTGGTGTCATCGACCTAGTAGACGACGCCCATGCCGCCTTCGCCGAGTTTTCGAGGATTTTGTAATGGAGTATGGTTTTGCCGATCATCAATCTATTGCCAATTTTCCGGGTTACTTTACCCCGTGAGATAGGATTCCGGTTTAGAATATGTTGCTGCAATAAATGTAAGAATATCTCACGGGGTGAATCGTCAGCCCGTTTTATCGGCTTGTAAATAATTAATGAATTCGGCCTGGAAAAACAATTTTACCAAGTAAGGGCAGACCTAAGTGCCTGCCTTTCATTTTTCGCGAAACCGTGGGCGCCCACAAAGGGGCGCCCCTACGTGTTTGTTATTTTCATCAATTCAGATCACGGCGATCCAGCAGCCCACGACGTTCCAGCAGCGGCTGGATGTTCGGCTCCGCACCGCGAAAGGTCTTGAAAATCGTCATGGCGTCTTCGCTGCCGCCACGGGAGAGAAGGGTTTTGCGGAAATGGTCGCCGTTTTCTCGGTTCAGGCCGCCGTTTTCCTTAAACCACTCAACAGTATCCGCGTCCAGTACCTCGCTCCAGATGTAGGAGTAGTAGCCGGCGGAATAGCCACCAATGATGTGCGAGAAATAAGTACTGCGGTAGCGCGGCGGTATGGCATCCAGCGCCACACCCGCCGTTTCGAGCGCGCGGGCTTCGAATGCGAGCAGGCCATCGCCGTCCGGCACCTGGTCCGGTGTTATCTGATGCCAGGCCTGATCAAGCAGCGAAGCGGCCAGGTATTCGGTAGTGGCGAAGCCCTGATTGAATTTTTGTGTCGCCAGAACTTTGTCCAACAATTCTGTCGGCATCGGCTCTCCGGTTTCATGATGCACGGCATAATTTTTCAAAACCTCCGGCCATATAGCCCACATTTCATTTACCTGTGACGGGTATTCCACGAAGTCGCGCGGCACCGAGGTCCCGGCGAAATATGGATAGCGGACGTTCGAAAACATTCCGTGCAGCGCATGGCCGAACTCGTGGAACATGGTGGTCACTTCATCAAAGGTCATGAGAGCGGGTTCGCCCTCCGGCGGCTTTGAAACATTCTGGTGATTGGCGATAACCGGTTTGGTATTCAACAAATCTGACTGCTTGACATAAGAATTCATCCAGGCGCCGCCGCGCTTGGACGAACGCGCATAATAGTCGCCAAGGAACAGGGCCAGCGTTGTGCCGTCGGCATCAGAAACTTCAAACACGCGAACATCCGGATGGTAAACCGGCAGATCGGTACGCTCTTTGAAGGTCAGACCATAGAGCCGGTTTGCCGCATAGAACACCCCTTTCTGAAGGACATTGTCCAGTTCAAAATAGGGGCGCAATTGCGAGTCGTCAAAATCGTAGCGGGCTTTGCGCACCTTTTCTGCATAGTAGGCCCAATCCCATGAGGCTAATTCGAAATCGTGGCCATCGGCGGCGATCATCTTCTGCAGGTCCGCCGCTTCCCGTTTTGCGTTAGCTACGGCTGCGGGGGCTAAGGTGGCCAAACGCTGATTCACAGCCTCAGCTGTGCGGGCAGTCTGGTTTTCCAGGCGATAGGCCGCATGGTTTGCATATCCTAACAACTGGGCGCGTTCGGCGCGCAGTTTTACTACTTTGGTTACCACAGCGCTGTTATCGAACTCCCCGCCGCGGCTGCCACGGGACAGAGATATTTTATGAATTCGCTCGCGCAATGCCCGGTTTTCCAGGGAAGATAGGGGTGGCTGCCCGCTGGTATTTCTGAGCGCAATGACGTATTTACCTTCAAGATCGCGGGCTTTTGCTTCTTCAGCTGCTGCGGCAATAGCGTCGTCTGACAAGCCGACAAGCTCCTCCACCGTATCCACGACAATCGCCAGGTCATTGACCTCCTTCAACACGTTCTGGCTAAACGTTGTCTGCAACTTGGCCAGTTCGGCGTTTAAGGTTTTTAAGCGTTCTTTGTGAGCGTCGGACAATTGAGCGCCGGCGCGTATAAAATCAGAATAATACCGTTCGATTAAACGCAGCGACTCAGCATCAATATCCAGACCCTTACGCTGCTCGTAAAGTGTCTTCACGTGTTCAAACAACTTGCCGTTGAGCAAGATCTGATCCCGGTGGGCCGACAGCCTGGGCGCCATTTCGCTGCGAATAGCCTCCAGGGAGTCATTAGTGTGGGCAGATGTTAGACTAGAAAAAACCGCAGAAACTCGTTGAAGCATCTGCCCGGAGCGCTCCATGGCAATGAGCGTGTTCTCCAGGGTCGGTGCATCTGCTTGATTGGCGATGGCTTCGATTTCTGCCTGTTGTTCCGCCATGCCGCGCTCAAAAGCAGGTACATAATCCGAGTTCTTGATTTGGTCAAAAGGCGGCAGCTTGAAATAAAGCGTGCTTTCGACAAAGAATGGATTACTTTCAGCGGACTCAACTCCAGACCCTGGATCAGGCATCATGGCGTTGCTCGCGGACTTTGTGTAAAAAATTCCTGACAACATCAATACCAGTACCAGGCTTAATAGTAGACGTAAACTCAGCATGACTAGCTCCTCTTCTAAATGAAACAATTGGGTTCATTAAATCCGGGGTGTATTTTTTTTGATAAGCTTCTTTTGAAATATGGGCAGCTCTCAGTGGTTCCACCTACTCAAGGGGTCAAGTAAAATACTTAACATACCTCCCGAAACCAAATAAATCCTTTGCCTGATTTTATATCGCAAGCGAGCTGTTTTTATTTTATGCCGCCCTCAAAGCATCCACAACTTGCATCTTCGCTGCACTTACAGCCGGTGCAAGGCCACCAATCAGGCCCATTACGACTGAAAAGATTAAAGAACCAATAATAATCCCTGCAGAAAGATTAAATCCAAAAACAACTTCAGAGAAGGATTGCCAGTTAGTTGTAGAAATATCTATAAATTGCAAGAACGATGCAAAAAAGATCCCCAGCGCCCCGCCAATCAGTGAAATCAAAATGCACTCGATCATAAAAGAGGCAAGAATGTTTCTGCGTTTAAAACCGAGCGCGCGCAGGGTACCGATTTCCGAGGCGCGATTGGCAACCGCGGAGTACATGGTAATTACCGCGCCAGCCATGGCGCCAAAGCTAAAAACAACCGTGACAAAAATTCCGAGAATCTGAATAAACAGACCGAGGTTCTGGGATTGTTCTTCATAAAAGTCTATTTCACGTTTTACATCGACGGTCAACTGTGGATCCTTTTCAATCCTTTCTTTCATGGAGGCAAATTGAGTCGGATCTTTCAATTTCATTGTCATAGTTGAAAATACGGGCCTGCGAAAGGCCTGCATAAGTTGCTCAACGTCGCCCCAGATTTCGGATTCAAAACTGGAGCCGCCGGCTTCGAAAACCCCGACCACTGTCCACTCACGGTTTCCCATTTCAACGGATTCACCGAGACCGCAGCCTTTGAATTTTTCAGCCGCTCCTTTGCCGGTAATGATTTCGGAAGTGCCGGCGCGCAACATTCTGCCCTCAACAATCTTTACTTTCGAACGCAGGGTCAGTGATTCCTGGGAAACCCCGCGAACAGTCACGTTCGTTGTTTGACCATCAGAACGCTTAGCCAAATTATTGACAACAACAACCTCTCCGGAAACCAGCGGTTTGCCGTTGTCAAGCACCACCACTTCAGGCTGTGTCTTCAAAATATTAGCTTGATTGCGCGAGATAGAGCTTGACATTTCCGAGGTAGCGGCTTTTCTGAGAACAATGACATTGCTGGGGTCGCCCGAACTCATCAAAGTCTCACGAAAGCCTCTTGCTAACATGAGAACAGCAGCAAACACAAAAACCACCAGACCGATACCAAGAACAGTTAGCAGAGTCGTCACCTTTCTGGCAACCAGGTTTCTCAAATTGTACATAATTGGAATTTTCATATCAACTCTTTCTCTCTTTACGGTGAATTCTAACCAATTTGCCTTAACCCATCGGATATTTTCATTTGCACGGCTTTGAGAGTTGGAAATAGAGCAGCGATGATCCCAACCGCTAATGCGGCGATAGCGCAAAACACAAATGTCGTTTTTGATATTTCAAAAACCGGGAAAAATCCTTCCATATTAAATTGCTTCAAGACGCCATAAAATGCCGGCACCATCCACAGCGTAATAAGAATACCAAGGATGCCGCCGAAGATAGCAATCAGGGAAGATTCCCCGAAGATTAACCCAACCAAATGTTTGGGCCTAAATCCCAATGTTTTAAGAACAGCATATTCAGAAATACGTTCACGGGCGGTCATGGCCATGGTATTGGCAAGGACCAGTAAAATAATCGCAATCACCACCACAGAAATGACTCTGATGGCGGTTATTATGGTACTCACCATGGAGACAAAGCTCAATTGAAACTGTTTTTCGGTCTCAGTCTTTGTTTCAGCAACGGAATTGTCAAACATAGAATCTATCGCTTCTGAGATTTCCCCTGCGAGTTCAGGGCTCGAGATGCCAATGTAATACCACCCCGCTTGACCGGAACGGCCCGGTGAGGTTTGATTTAATCGTTCATCGATATACTTCCAATGGAAAAACATCTGGGTTTCATCTGCCGCGCGAATGGCTCCGTCATAAATTCCTCGAACTACAAAATCCCAATCCCCGGGGAAAATATCGCCGATCAACCGAAAGGTGTCCCCCACTTCCCAGCCGTATTTGTTGGCAAGCTTTCTTCCGACAATACAGGAATTTCTTTCTTTAATGAAAGACTCTCTCTCCGATTCGGGGAGGACATATTCCGGATATAATTCTAAAAAGGGTTCCGGATCAATGGCGAACCTTGCAAAAAAATTCTTTTGATCAATATAGGTTCCTCCAAACCAGAATCCGCTGCAGATATTTTCGACGCCGGGAATCTTGGCAATTTTTTCCTTGTATGATAGCGGTAATGAAAAGGTTAAAGATACAGCGTTTTGCGTAACCAATCTCGTATCCGACGACGCTTCGACTCCAACAAAATAGGCATCGATAACGGTTCTCAACAGAGCAAATGCAAAAATAGCGACCGCGATCCCAATAGCAGTGAGAAGCGACCGCAGTTTGTGGCGCAGGGTGTTTTTTAAAACTAATTTTATGATTTTCATGTGGCCTCCGGATATATACCCAATGCCATCGCTTAAAAACGATGACATCGTTCTAAATTTACTTATGATTTGTCTCTTCCAAAACCCCTTTCTCCAACTGCCTGATCGTGTGCGCTTTATCAGCCGCACGCGGATCGTGAGTAACCATGATGATTGTTTTCTTAAATTCAGAATTTAAGCGCTCCAAAAGCGTCAGGATTTCTTCTGCTGATTCTTTGTCCAAATCGCCGGTTGGCTCGTCCGCGACGATAATCGTTGGATCGGTGACAACCGCTCGTGCAATGGCCACTCGCTGCTCCTGACCGCCGGAAAGTTCGCTTGGCTTGTGTTTCATACGATCTGCCAAGCCAACGATATCCAAGGCAGTTTTCACGTGTTCGTGGCGCTTTTTTTTAGAGAGATTTGTTAAAAGCAGCGGCAACTCAACATTTTCAAATGCCGTGAGCACCGGCATAAGATTGTAAAACTGAAATATAAAGCCGACATGCCTCGACCGCCAATTGGCCAGGGCCGATTCTGAAAGACCCGCTATATCTGTATCCGCGACATTAATTTTGCCGGAGTCAGGTTTGTCGATTCCTGCAATTAAATTTAACAATGTGGTTTTCCCTGAACCAGATGGTCCCATTAGAGCCAAAAATTCGCCTTCCGGGACACTCAAATTAATATCTTCTAAAACGGGAATGGGCTGGCTGCCGCGTTTGTATGATTTGCTTACGTTTTCAACGTTTACGATTGTGTTTGGCATAAATTTTCCTCCGATATGACGAGCATTTCTAATTTTGTTCTTCAATTTTAATTTTTACCCCCGACTTCAAATCCTCACTCGGGTTCAGGACAACCTTATCGCCGTTCGATACGCCGCTGAGAATTTCAATCTGTCCACCAAATACTCTACCCGTTGAAACGGGAGTCTCAGTGACCGAACCGCCTCGAACCCAAAAAACAACATCCATGCCGTTTCTTTTCAAGATTGCTTTTTTAGGAAGCGCAGTAAATGGTTGCAGAGATTCGTTATTTCCTTCTAAAGATTTAGAAAGAAAATTGACTTTAGCGCTCATTTCCGGCAGAACTTTTTCGTCGAGTTTTTCGAATCGAATTTTTGTCAAAACCGTGGCTTTAGCGCGGTCGGCGGTCGGAACGATTTTATGAACGTAACCGGGATATCGAATTTCCGGGAAGGCATCCAAAATAATTTCACACGATTGTCCCGCTCGAACACGCTGAATGTTCGACTCGGAAACGTCTGCTTCCACTTCAAGGGAGGACATGTCCGCGAGGGTGACGACAGCACTCCTGGAATTTGAGGAAGCGGCAAAAGGCGCAACCATCTCGCCGATATCGGCATTTTTGGTGAGCACCGTACCAGAGAAAGGAGCTCGGATTTTGGTGTTGTCAACATTGATATCAGCAGAGACAACTGCGGCCTTCGACAATTCAACCTGGGCTTTCCCGGCTGCAACCCCGGCATCGGCACTTTTAAAACGCGCCTCGGCGATGTCGTACTCCGATTTAGAAATTAAGCCTCTCGAAAGTAAGTCCTTTTGCCGTTCATGATTCAGGTTTGCTTCATGTTGATCCGCTTCTCTTTGTTTGAGGATTGCTTTTGAGACTTCTAAGTCCGCACGAGCCCATTGCAGCTCCGCATCGACATCATCATGCTCTAACCGCGCGATAATCTCTCCCTCTTTAACTTCATCTCCTTCCTCAACATTCAAATACTCAAGCCGGCCGGTTCCTTTTGAAGCGACAGCGGCCTGCGTTTGTGCGACGACGTATCCGCTGGCCGTTAAAATCGCATCAGCTTGTGAGGGGTAAATTGTTGACACAGTGACAACTTGCAACGAAGGCGTTGAGGTAGAATTCGAAGTGAACAGATAGATAACAATAATGAATCCCGCCACAAGCAACCCGGCAAAAATCAAAGTTTTGTTTTTTGAATTAGCTTGGTTTGGATTCGAATCATCATCGCGATTAATTCGCAGTTTTGAGAGATCAGCTGAATCTGTTCTTTTTTCCGACATGATTTATTTTAAACCTTTTTCAATAAAGCAATCCTAAGGTCAAAAGCCCTACGGACATTTTTGACCTACAAAGTTAATGTAATTTAACAAAATATAAAGACGCCCTGACATAAAATCAAGCGAAAAGGACGAACCTAATCTGCTGCACAACTAATATACGAAGAATTCGTTTTGAAATTATTTATATTAGACGAGTGTTAAAATGAGTCGGTGAACGGCTGAAAAATTCCCATAAATGGCTCAAACAAAGATCTTTTTTAAACAGGCCCCTATTTTGCTATCAAAATGAAGGCTGAAGGAAACCTCTCAGGTAAAATTAAAGTATCAGCAGAAGACCGAAACAACATCTTCTTGCACTAATAAAAAGAATATGAATATTTTGTTAAATATTAAGCGGTACTTTTTTATTTGCATTATCTTCTTGGTCGTCCTCGGAAACTGCTCAGAGAACAAAGATTCTCAAAATGCAGACTATCAACACGACTCGACTTACGTTTATATTTCTGATGAACAAAGTCCGGTTTTTTCTATTCAGATTGCTGCTTTGAGAGATAAAAATAATGCTGATCATTTAAGGGACGTACTCAGAAAATCCGAGTTGCCCGCTTACCTTTTATCCGATAGCACTTCATCCGGTGATTCATTTTTCAAAATAAGAATCGGTCCATATCGCACTGAATACCAAGCCGCACGTGCTTTGAAAAACATAAATGAACTTGGATATGAAAAGGCTTTTATAACAACTGAGGGCTTGGCATCTGAGGATTCGTCCGAGGCAGACTTGGATGAGAAGACAGGAAAAATGCAGCTAACTTTCTCAAGAGAATGCAGTCATCCACAATGGTCTCCTAAAGGCAGGGAGATTGCTTTTTTTAAAAAAGAGAATGGCATCGAGGGTCTTTATACCATTGGCACCGGCGGAGGTAACATTTCAAAAATTATCGAAAGTGAAGAAAAACGCACCATAACTACAAAGTTCTCCTGGGCACCAACTAGTGAGAATATCGCCTTTACTGCAATCGAAGTCAACAAAAATTGGGATCAAATTGAGAATCTGTTTCTGATCAACAAAAACGGTTCCGGGCTCAAGAGAATTGTAGACCAAACAGGCATGGCTTATAAAGTATCGGATCTTAAGTGGTCACCGGACAGCCGCAGAATTGCCATAAATGCAAATTATGGCAAGAGGGATTCGTGGTCTGATTATTTTCAAACGGTCAAAATAGTGAACCTGGATGAACCTGACTCTTACCTAACCGAGTTAGTTGTTGTGGAGAGAATTAATTCTGTTTTAGGTTGGAAATCAAACGATGAACTTCTTTTTCTGGCAGCTTATGATGACATTGATGAACTCGGCTATGAAATATGGAGTTATCAGTTGAGTACACAACACAGGAAAAGAATCTTTAGCCATCCGGTTGTGTCAGAATTTCGTGAAATCGCCTACTTAAGGAGTGAAAATTTGCTCATCTACACTTCAGCGTCCGCAGACAAAATTACCACGATCAATCTGGATTCAGGTCAAGAAAACCTACTATTAGAGTCTCGAGTAATTGGAGCGAGTGGAATCTCAACAATTAATTTATCAGCGACAAACGACCTGTACTTTTTAAGCAATCATTCTCTGTTAAAATTTGATCAGAATCATCATCTCTTAATGAGTACGATAGAAATCAATGCAGAAAACTTTACTCTTTCCCCGATCGGTAGTAAGATCTGTTTTGCAGAGAATGGCATGCTGTTTACTCAAAAAATAAGTTTCTAACCTCACACACTTCTTATAGCCTACCTCAATTAAACACTGCAATTTAAGACTAACTTGGATTTTGAAATTAACCTGACCCAATGGTTTTGAATAGAAAAAGCCCGGCAGCTCAACCGGGCTTTTTCTAAAATCAAATGATACAAAAATAAACCTACGTTAGGCAGGATAAAAAATTCGGTAAACTCCTAAAAATCCAAGCCAATTGAAAAATGCGTGCCCGGCGCATCTGTGCCTCTATTAATGCCATCAGCCGATTCTTTCTTTAATGGGAAGTCCCATCTCAGCACCAAGAGGCCGCCTAAATTAAACCTGAATCCGACTCCGTAGGATGTTAAAATGTTGTCTCTGCTGAATTTCCTAGTCACCGGGCTTCCATTGATAAAACCCTGAATTCCCCAGGCAGTGGCGGCGTCAAAAAACACGAGTCCGCTTAGAAAATCATATTGTATGGGTAAAAATGGCAACAATGGAAATCTAAGCTCAACATTCTGGTAGGCCATCCTCGTGCCTCGTAATGCCAGGTCAGCAAAATCGGTTCCTCTAAATGTAAACGGTCCACCGAGGAAAAACAGACGCTCATTTTCCCCTAGTGTAACGCCTGAAGATAACCGGTAGGCCAGCGAAAACCTCGGTAAACTGATGGCGAAATATTTTCTGTAGTCAGCAAAAAGCAGGGAATATCGTAAATCGCCAAGATTTTGCTGTACCGAAAAGCGCGCTCTAGTTCCTGAGACCGGCGCGGCAATTCCCCAAAATGCGGTATCGCGAACCAGGGCAGCCTCGACGCTGGTAAAAATTGATGTGCCTGAAGCGGCTTGACTGGTTTCGCCTGTATTAAAATTAAAGTTTACTATATCCTCCGCAACAAAGTATAGATTTGAATTAAACTCAACTCGAGTAAAGGGTGAAAAAGGCCGTGAAACACCAAGCCCGATTCCCCGAAATATTCTACTCCTGAACTCAGCCGTATTGGATGCAGTAAATACACCAAAATCATCTCTGAATTGAAACGCAGAAACAGCCCACTGCAGCCGGCGAGCCTGGTTAAAATAGGTCGCAATAATAGTAGATTCCAGCGGGTCGCCATAAAGAGCTGCCTGAATGAGCAGGTTTTTGTCACCAAGCATGTCACTGAATAAGAAAGCGGTTTGGCCGGCAAACCCAACATTGGTTGCAAATGCTCCGCCGCCGACAATTAGATCAGCAGTTAATTTAGATTTGTAACCGGACAGTAAAAACTCGGAACTGTCTGGCAGGGGATATTCTCTATACTTGTCATTTACATCTTCCAAAGCATCCAGGACTGCAACTGCAATACCGCCATCTATTTTCTCTTTTTCGTATTCATCTTCATCAAGTGTATAAATATTCCAGCCTGCATCTGAAAAAGCACTAAAAGCAAGCCGTCCTGTTTCGGTAGCTATGGTGACGGCCGGGCTCTCAGTTACGATACCGGCTACGCCTGTAATAAAATTCGTTATGCGATATAAATCCCGCGTCTCCAAGTCCATTGAATAAACATTTGGAATGCCGTCCATATCGGAAATAAAGATTATTTCGTCGCCATTTTGATTCCAATTGGGGTTGATGTGATTGCCACCCGTTTGCGTCAAAAGGGTAATCTCACCGGTTGCAATATCATAGAGAGCAATATTATACCCACCAAAAATCAAGCTGTCTATTTTTGTATCGGGGCCGATATCCGTCGTGAAGGCAATTTGTTTCCCGTCAGGAGACCATTGCGGGTGCAGGGCCGCATATCTATCATCGGTTATCTGCTTCAGGTCCTCTCCATCACTTGTTGCTATATAAAGATCTGAAATACCGCCGCGAAGTCCCGAAAAAACCAGCCGATCGCCATTCGGAGACCAACTGGGCGCGGCCATGCCCGTTAAGTTATCAAAAGTTAATTTTTTGACTACTTTTCTACTTTCTGCATCGACGATATAAATTGCATCGGTCTTGCCCGATTTTGAGACAAAGGAAAATTGTTTGCCATCAGGAGACCAATTCATCGAGGTATTAAAATACCTCAATGATTCATAACTTGCGCTGGTTCCGCTGCGTACGATTTTATGGACTGTATCCTCTTCTTCCAAATCTTTGAGCAGCATATTTAATGCGAAGTCCTTGGAGCCAATGTAAGCCAGATCGGTTCCGTCGGGAGAAAGGGCCGGAACAATGCTGATGCTTTGACAATCCTGACAGGGGTCTGAAATTGGTGTGGCGACATCCCCCGGCTTTTTCAGAAGTACATTCTTCGGCAAGTAGCGGGTCCGGGCATCGTCTTGCCAGCGTTTTGATAATTCGACCAGGTCGAGTCCGGTATGAGCTTTATAAGCTCGATTTATGTCACCGGTTGCACGCGCCGTTTTAAAAATTCGTCCGACAACTTCCTTACCGTACCGCTCACCCACATAATACCAAATGGACTGTCCCATCCGGTAGACCCGAATATCGAAAACATAGGTCATTTCAGGAATAGATAAAAGTGTATTGTTCAAGACGCCATCCCGCATCCACATTCGGGTTATGTTATCCATGCCCACGGACAGGTATTCCGCCATCCCCTCGATAAACCACAAAGGCGGATTAAACCGGCGGACAAGATCAGCCGGTCCATCAGAAAGCATGATATCAAACTGAAAAGCGTGAACCATCTCGTGAGTCAACACATGAATAAATTGGCCATAGGATCCGGTAATTGGCAGGATCATGCGGCCTTTTAGTGACTCGGTTATACCTTGTGTTCCTTCACTAATATAACTTCCAATAGCGTTCGTTTGTTGAAAATCGTTATGAGATGCATAGAGCAGAAGAGGAATTTTCTTCTTAAATTTATAGTCGAGAATTTCGCTCAGGTATGCATAAGATCGCTCAGAAATTTCAGCGGCATCCAGAGCTGCCTGCCGTTCTTCTTCGTAAAAATAAATATCAAAATGCTCGGTCTTAATAATTGACCAATCAAACTTTTTGTAGTGAACCTTATTTTTTCCGAAACCAAAATAATCACCAAATTGTCCATAGGCCTTGGACGAGATTAGTAAGAACGCAAGTACAGGCAATAACCGGAGAAAGTAAATCCACCCATCGATCCTTGAAATGGCATTCACTTTTAAATTCCGGGATATATTTGTTTGCATCTTAAATCCTCCTTAAAATATTTGAAAAATTAATGTACTTCAAAAAAACTGATTAGTCCACTACTTTATTCCAAACTTACAATCGAAATCCTGTCAAATATACCTGCCTATAATCAATTTTATTCCCATGGATGAGTTTTTCGCTAATGTTGCCGTCAAAAAAAGAAGTCGTTCGAAAAAAATTCAAACGACTTCTTTTACATTAAATGGAGGTACACACGAGACGCTCGCCTAAGCCGCTTTTTGGGTCAGATTTCCATATGGCTCCACGGATAATTGGCAACCAAGAAATCCATCTGCTAAGTAAGTTGACAATCCTTCAATAAATTCAATGTGCCGTTTTTTGCGATCCGCATGCTTATTCATCATCTTCTCGATTTCCCTGCAAGGACTAGCATTCATTTCCCGGTGGCGGCTCTCATTTGCTTGCATGGCTGTCTCCTCTACGCTAAGGCAGGTTCAACTCGGTCCCGTCTTACTGGATATTCAGATTTGAATTCATCAGCAAGACCCCCGGAAACCCAAAGCATGACCGCTTCTTGAAAAGTAATAGGCTCGACACTCTCATGTGACAGGCTTCTTCTGAAACTTTCGATTTCCATCAACTGCAGCGCCATATAATCTGATTGTTTAAATTTTTCCTCGTTCATGATAGCCACCTCAAATCTGATGGGTTTTATTTTCATTATAATTAACCTTTCAATTTTCATAAATCATTTCTGCAAAAAATATACCAACTAAATTAAAAAAAATCTATACACAAATTTTCTTCTAAGTCGCAATTTTTCTTGAAGATGGCATAAGTTACCTGATTTACGGGATGGGTAATTTAAGTTCAGTTAGCAGACACTTCGTCCGAAAGTGGGCGATTTCTTTTCACTTTGAGACAAAAAGATATACTTTTTTACATGGTTGGTATAATGCAAAATAGAGATACTCTAATATTTTAATTATTTTTACTTTTTTGAGACAAAAAACTGGTAGAAATTGTCATTTAATATTAGATTATCATAACAACTATGAAAAAACGAAACTGATATGAATTCAATCAACCTCAATGTTTTGGCAGATTTTGATGACAAGCCTGGTGATTCCGCATGTCCATATAGTCCTTTTGATCCAGATTAATTTTTTTGAAAACTGGTTGAATTTCGGACATGATAAAGCCGAAGCATTGCGTCAGGCCCAACTCAATATGATCAACCTGTTGAAAAATAATCCAATTTACGATTTCCCACATCCTTATTTTTGGGCAGCCGCAACGCTTACGGGCTCTACTATTGAAGCAAGCCTAACTTTTTTTCCCACGAACCATCCCAACTGCATACCGATTCAAATCGAAGTATTTTCGAGCCACTTCTAAAATATTGTCTGCCGTCACTTTTTCGATCTTCGCTTTAAAACGCTCTACTTCTTCAAAGCCTTTGCCCAGCATTTCATTATGGGCGAATTGCACCATTTGTGCGCGGCAGGTTTCCAAACCGATTTGATGAGTACCCGTGGTGTACTGAATCGACTGCTTCAATTCTTGCTCGGAAATGGGCTCAGTGATGAGTTTCTCAAATTCTTTAAGCAAACCGTTTTTTGCCTGCTCCTCATTTTGCGGCGAAGTCGCGATGTACGCCAGGAAAGCACCGCCATATAGTCTCGATACTAAAAAAGTAGACACCTGATAAGCTAAGCTCTGGCGGCTGCGCAGTTCTTCAAAAAATCGGCCGCCCAATCCGGATAACACATTTTGCAGTACGGTCAACGGGTAATAATCGTCGTTGGTATATCGAGGCCCTGAAAATCCTAAAACCAAAGCAGTCTGATTTTTGTCAAGGTTTTCGATGCACGATTCAATTTTAGATAGATTTTGTACTTTGGGAATCTCGAACGGATTTTCTCTCGAATTGTCATTGCAAAGACGTTGTTCAAGCAATTTCTTAATTTTATCCGTATCCACATCCCCGACAACGCTCACCACGAGATTCTCCGGTAAAAAGTGACTCGCGTGCCAATCGAGGAGTTTTTCGCGATTAATGGCTGTCACGGTTTCTTCATGGCCTTGTGCAGGACATCCGTAAGGATGTCCTTGAAAAAGAACAGCATAAAACAACTGCATGGGATATCGAAACATGTCATCTTTGATTCGTAAAATTTGTGCGATTGTGTTCTCTTTTTCTTTACTTAATTCTTCCTCGGGAAAAGTAGGTTCAGTAAGGATGTCTGTAAAAACATCTAACCCCGAGTCAAAGTTTTTGGAAAGAATGCTCAGGGTCCCGCTGAGATAATCCGGATCATTAGATAAAGAAATCCCGCCGCCGAGGCTCGCGATTTCGGTTGCAATTTGTGCTGCTGTGCGACTCCGGGTGCCCTTCAAGAGTGTGCGGGCGTTCAACCCGGAGATGCCGGAAATTGCTTCAATTTCTCGTGACCGGCCGCCTTTCGCAAAAACCCCCATCGAGACAATCGGAACTTGATGGCTTTCTTTTATAAGCAACGTGAGTCCGTTTGAAAGTGTGTGGCGGGCAATTCCCTTCTCTCCGCTATTTGCAGAAATAATTTCAAAAAGCGCCGGCTTAAAAACAGGCTTTCTTTTTTCAGGAGGTTCGCTTCTCTTGCTGATGAAAAGATGCTGCCGAAGTTCACTTTCAATTTCGGCAGCACTTACTGGGTCCTGCTGAAACTGTTCCGGAACATATTCCAGAAGACTGCAATTTTTAAGAGTTAAATATCTTTCAGCAACACGCCGAACATCCTCCCCAGTTACTTCGTAGAGTCGATTCAAATAGGTTTCAGCTAAACAAAAATCGCCCAATGCCTCATAACTTGCAAGAATACTCGCCTGCCCCGAGGCCGACTCCATGCTGAATACGAAGGTAGATTCCAGCAAATTCCGCGATTTGGTCAACTCCTCTTCCGTAACGAGGTGGGTGCATAATTTGGCGATTTCTGAAAATATTGCGGTCTCTGCTTCACGTAGTTTTTCCGGTTTGGCTGTTGCATCGATTACAAAAATTCCCAAATCTTTGAGAGAAAAGTTATAGGCAGAAATCGAATGAACCAGCTCTTTTTCCTCTTTAATCACCTGAAATAACCGGGAACTACGACCGAGGCCAAGAATAAAGGCAAGAATTTCAAGAGCATAACTATCCTCGTGAAAAATTTCAGGTGTGTGAAAGCCTACCCTCAGATAACCTTGCTGGACGTCTCCTTTGACAACACTGTACTTAAAATGACTTTGCTGTGGTTCAGGTGGAGATTCTTCCTTAACCAAACGTCCTC
Organism: candidate division KSB1 bacterium; assembly: GCA_022562085.1. Taxonomy (NCBI): domain Bacteria; kingdom Pseudomonadati; species Candidatus Zhuqueibacterota bacterium. Next base: position 15,489 of record JADFPY010000007.1, read on the forward strand.
TTTCAAAATCAGTATATTTTTTTTCAATTTCAACCAGGACTTCATTTGTGTCGATGTCCCCGACAACCACCAAAATAATATTTTCCGGGCGGTACAAGTTTTTGTAAAAAGAGAGGAAATCATCTCGAGTGAATGCTCTTAACCCGTCTTCCATTCCGATTCGCCAACGCCGCATTCGATGCTTTTCAAAAGCGAGCTCGAACATCCTTTCCGTGGCAACTGCGGAAGGTGTATCCAGTTTTCGTTTCGCTTCCTGAATAACCACCTCAGTTTCTTTCTGCAATTCATCCGGATCGAAGATGGAATTCATAAGAGCATCCGCTTGAATATCCAGACCCTGAGCAAAGTTCCTGCCTGGTAAAACCGTGTAATAAAGCGTGTGATCGTAAATTGTGCTGGCGTTTAAATATCCACCTAAGGATTTGGTTTCGCGGGCAATTTGCCCGACACCTCTCTTCTTCGTACCTTTAAAAAACATGTGTTCAATGAGATGGGAGATCCCGGCCAGGCGATCCGATTCATTAAAATAGCCTGCTTTCACGTAAGAAAAAATAGCGGCAACCGGAGCATTGTGATTTTCCTTGATGAGCACGGTTAGACCATTATTGAGGACGATTTTTTTGACGCCTGTACTTAGCTTCAAGATAGCTTCACAATCAAATAAAAAAAGCGCACCCAAGAAGATGCGCTAATGTGAAATGAAAATACAATTTCAGATTCAAAAGTAAGAATGCCTCAATTGTTCAGGATAGCACCTGAATCTCTGGCCTCGACGAGGGGAACGACGATTTCGTCACCGGCTGCAAGATTCAGCAAAGCTTTATTCGGATTATGTTTTTTCAGCAGCCAGTAGGGTACTTCAAAAGTGTTGTTGCAAAGCACCCAAATCGACTCTCCACGTCTGACTTTATGAATTGTTTGACCCTCTACAATAAAATTACCGTAGAAATCTTCTTCGATGCCCTGGTGATATTCAAGCCGGCGGCGGTGAAACTCTTCCGGCGTCACATTTTGAAATGTCAGCCAGAGCAGCTGGCCCAATTGGATGGCTTGCCCGTATGAAAATCTGTTGACTCTTCGCAATGTTTGAGTCGGTACATCCAGCCAATCTGCAAAATGTCCGAGAGTTTCATCCGGTTCTATGGTTACCTGACCATTCTCGGGAAGCGCTATGTCTCGGAAAGATTCATGAAGTACTTCAACCACAGGAGCTTTGACAACTCTCGTCCCCATCGACCTGGTCAGCTCAACATAGTGGTTGGGCAGGGCCATCGCCATAACTTCTTCAACCGTCTCAACTTGATTTTCTAACTTCTTAATCTCAATCAGAGTCAGCGTTTTGTCTTTTTTAATGACTCTTTCCTCGCGCTTCGGTTTTGGGGAAACACTCGTTACCGGGTCCATTGCAAAAGAAGGTTTGTCTGCCGCTTCATAGGCATTTGATTTCACCACTCGAAACGTTTGCGGCACATCAAGGACCGAGACTTTATCGGTTTTACTTAAATCAGGCATTTCGGCCAATTGAGACGTTTCAGCCATGACAATAGAAATGGGGACCTGCTTTGCACCGCGGCCGGCCGGAATTTGCAAATTTTGTCCGACATAAATACGATGTGAATTGCGAATATTATTTGCACCCATTAGCTCGCCCAAAGAAACCCTGTATTTACGGGCAATCCTGCTCAGGTTTTCACCCGACCGTACTTTGTGCCATTTCGCCCGAATTTGATCGGTATACTTAACATTCGCGGGGATCTGAGCATAAACTGCCTGGATATCCAGGCCTGACCGATAGGGGACTCGAATTGGAAAATCCTTCGGAATCCGTCTTTTTGAATTGATAACTGAAGGGCGAAAAGCAGGATTAAACTCGGCAAATTCTTTAAGAGAGATGTCTAATTTACTAGTTAAATCGCTCACTTTAATATAATGCGGCGTGTTAAAAGAAATGAAATCTCTTGCTTTATGAAACTCAATTTCACCAAAATAATCCCGGTGATTTTGGGTGATGTGCAGCGCTGCTAAAAATTCAGAGTAGAAATTCCGGGAAGCAAACCCGAAACTCCCGCTTCGGTAGTATTTAACGATTCTACCGATGTTATCGCCAAATTTTTTCTTCGCTCTAATCATGCCATTCCGCCCATGATTGTAAGCCGTGACCGCCAGGGGCCACGAACGGAGTTTTTCGTGATTCCGTTTAAGATGCAAGGCTGCGGATTCCGTGGCACGAATGGGATCGAGACGCTCGTCGACTTCGTAATTAATTTTCATGTAACTGCGCCCGGTAGAACGAGTAAACTGCCAAATACCCGCCGCGCCGAATTTTGAGTAAGCTTTATAATTAAATGAGGATTCTACGTGCGGAATCGCCAAAAGCTCGAGAGGTAAGTTGGCTTCCTGAAAGATTTTTTTCATATAGGGTAAATATAAGCCTGAGCGTTGTAACCCAAGCCTGAATCGCTCTCTTAACCCGTTTTGACCGCGGATGTTTCTGGACGCTTTAAGGAGCCGTTTCGAGGTCAACTCTCCATTAAACAGAGAGGCGACATATCTTTCTTTGCCTCTCAGGGATTCAATTCTCAGTTTTTTCTTTCTCGATAATTTGCGCAGAATAGACTTATATCCCTTTTTAATTCTTTCAATCTTTTTCCACTGCAGGCGCTCGGAAACATTAATGCCTCGAAACAAGGAATCCATGTTTACGACTTCATAAACAATGCTCAAATCGTACGAGTCGTGAATCACAACATCGCGTTCCGAATATTTGGCGTAGATATTTTTCCAAAACTCGACATTCGGTTTAAGGGATTCCGGGGTTGGAAAAAGTCTCGAGGAAGAATTGTTCGTCCGTGCAACAAGTGCATCACTACCAAACAGAAATAAAGTAAATATAAGTATAGCTGAAAATCCTAATCGATCCCTCAAATTCATGCTAAGGCTCCAAAATTAGTCGTTATTTCCATTCAAATTTTCTTCCACTAACAATTAGTTTTGCAAAGACTGTTCCAATTCTCGAAAGTCGATTTGCTAAGATTAACGCTACCTACGGTATAAATAATTCCTGTCAAATTCTTTATTGAGCCGGAGAAATATTTTTTAATAATACTCTTATCCCCTAAGCACCCAAACAGTATCGACAAAATTAGCAGAAAATCTTAAAATAAATACAGATAAAATGCAAAAAGGTCAAGTAAAAACTGGAATTTACCCTATTTAAACCCATGTATCCGAAGTCGCCAATTCAACTGAGTTCATGAAAGGGTCGCGAAAATAAATAGACTTTCCCCCGGAAGGCCAATTGTATTCCTGTTCAATTTCGATTTTCTGATCGTTCAATCGATTTCTCCAAAAGTTAAGGCTCCGATGTTCAATTGTGAAAGCAATATGACCCTGACCGATTGCACCGTGAGCAGGTACCGAGCCACCCTTTTCCGTTTCAGTCGGATTAAACAAAAGGAGCATGCATTCTCCAATTCTAAAAAAAACGTAACGGTTATCTTCTACTGCATAAGGTTCTAAATCGAAAAGCACCTGGTAGAATGCTGCGGCTTTTTTAATATCAGAGGCATAAAGACAGGTTTCAAGGATTTGATTGACTAAAGACATAATGAGGACTCCTTATTTTCAAATTCAGACAAGGTGTAATATAGCCAGTTTTTTCCAAGGCAGGCAAGAAAAATAATTTCAAAACCATCATCAAGAACAAGTTTTCGTAATATGACAGGATTTCTTGACAATTACGGTCGAATCGTTTATATTATGCCCTTTAAAAAATCGTGAGTCCTCTGTTGAGGAAAAAGGACCTCCCAGCTCAAACATAATTCAATAAAAAAACTCTCATCGTCGATCGCAGCAAAAGAGGAAAATATGGAAAACATTTTCATTAAAGTAGAAGAAAAAGAGTACGGCCCGGTAACTTTAGATGAATTTAAAACTCTGGCCAGAGAGGGAAGTGTATCCAGGGATGATTTGGTTTGGAGTGAAAATTTAGATGACTGGATGTCGGCCGCTCAAGTTGATGAGCTAAAAAGGTTCTTTCCCACAAATAGCAAAAACGGCGCGCATAAATGCAAACTTTATGCAGTTGCAAGTGGTAAAGGAGGGGTTGGCAAAACCGTACTAACCTGCTCAATCGGGGTGGCTCTTTCTTCAATGGGAAGCGATGTCATTATAGTGGACGGCGATTTCGGCGGCGCAAATCTTCATACCTGTATGGGAATTCTGGAACCGGAATATACGTTCTTTGATTTTTATTCGCTGCAAAAAGACAACTTGAGTCAGATTGTCTTAGACACGCCGATTGAAAACCTGCGAATAATCAGCGGGGCGTGCGGGACTCTGGGACTTGCAAACCCGAAATATTTTCAGAAACAGCGTTTTATTCGTGAACTAAAGCACCTGCCGGCAGATGCTGTTTTCCTCGATCTGGGCGCCGGTTCCTCTTACAACACTATCGATTTTTTTCTGCTCGCCGATGAGAAAATTCTGGTTGTAACACCTGAGCCGACTTCTATTTATGAAGCTTTCGGTTTTTTAAAAATCTGTTTGATGCGGGAGCTGAATCGGGTGCTTAAAAATTTTCCTGAGGCCATGGAGCTCATTGCCAGTGATGAGATTAACAAACCCGGTAAGACCCACCTTACCATCGGCGATCTGCTGCAGCAAGTCAAAAAAATCAATGAACAAGCATTTAATGTATTCAAGAACGTGTTGGATAATTTCAGCCCAAGACTTATTCTCAACATGGTTAAGGATGATGAAGATCTTAAAGAAGGCAAAGCGATTCAGGCGGCGGCAATGGAGCTTCTATCAATTCACATAGAATATTTAGGATATATTTCTTACGATCATGAGGTGAGAGCAGCGGTTAAAAATGTAAAACCGTTTCTTTTAAATAACCCAAAATCACAAGCATCTAAAGACCTTTCAGCATTAATCAGGGTCAACCTATTAGGCAAAAAAGGCGTAAAAGAAATTCTTGAAAAATACCGCTGGCGCAAACAAGTTGAAAATTATGCCAAAGAATTTCCGGAACGGGCAGATTTCTTACAAGACGCGCCGATTTGTTCAATGAATTGTTTTTACTGGGGGGACTGTGAATATGAGGATGGCGGCAAACCTTGCAGGGTTCGCCATTTAGAGCCAAGATTAAAAGAACTAAACTAAAGGAGGAGAAAATGAACATTAAGCCATTAGGGGATCGCGTTTTAATCAAAAGATTAGAGGCGGAAGAGAAAACAGCCAGTAACATCATTATTCCTGACGTTGCAAAAGAAAAACCGCAAAAAGGCGAAGTCGTTGCAGTTGGTACCGGAAAGGTTGATAAGAACGGTAAAAAAATTCCAATGTCAGTGAAGAAAGGCGACAAAATCTTATTTGGCAAATACGCCGGCGACGAATGGAAAAGCGGCGGTGGCGAATACCTGTTTTTATCAGATGATGAAATATTAGCTATTTTATAATTTTAAGCCTTTTGAAAGAAACGTTTGCAAGCAAGGTGATTAGCAATGCCTTGCTTTTTTTATGATGTCCAGCGATTCCATCCCTTTGAGCTATGGAATCAGTTAGACATTAGGGAACTTCCAATCCTCAAGAATGTAAAAACGCTAACGCAAAACACCCTATAATTCGGAGTTTTCTTTCATGACATTTATTGCAGTCTTAACGCAAGTTAGCGAGCCAATTGTGCAGCAAGCACCCCTTACTCCTAGCGCTTTGGATCTTGTACTCAATGCCGGCATCGTTGCCAAAATTGTCCTGGGATTACTTGCCATATTTTCCATTATTTCCTGGGGAATTATTTTGGATAAATTGCGGGTTTTTAGACGGGTTGGTAAAGAAACAGATGATTTTATGCGATTGTTCCAATTGCGCAAAGGCGTCAAAGAAATTCTGCAGGCGAGCAGGCAGTATCCCAAAAATCCATTTGCAACCGTTTTCAAGGAAGCTTACTGGCTTTTTAACAAAAGCGAAGACCCTGCCTCAAATCCATCTTTAGCAGGGGGTATGGATTTGCTGCGGGAGCAGAAAACAAAGGCCGAGCACACATCTGATGATCTCGTACGTTTGTTTGATTCCGTAGCCAGCCGTGAAGTTTTAGGTCTTGAAAAAAATTTGGTTTTTCTGGCAACAACAGGCAGCGTCAGTCCATTTTTTGGTTTATTTGGCACGATTTGGGGGGTCATGAACGCGTTTCTTGCGATTGGATTTACGGGTTCTGCCGATCTAAGTGTGGTGGCCCCAGGAATTGCCGAAGCACTTATTACAACCCTTGCCGGTTTAGGGGCAGCGATTCCTGCGGTTATGGGTTATAATTATTTTGTTAACAAACTCAAGCGCATCAGCTCGGAATTGGAAATATTTTATTCAAATTTAATCGAAGCTTTTTCGAAAAAGGAAACTCATGAAGTCCGGTAAATATACCAGCCTTTCGGAAATAAACGTGACCTCCCTGGTAGACGTCACGCTGGTTTTACTGATTATCTTCATGATAACCGCACCGCTTCTGCGTTCTGGAATGCAAGTTGAACTGCCGCAAACGGTTGCAAAAGAGATTGACCCGGGAAAAGCAATCGTTTTAACGGTTGCTAAAAACGGCGACCTTTTTTGGGAAAGGGAAAAAATAAACTTACAAGTTCTGCGCGAACGTTTGGTAAAACGCAAGGTTTCCAATCGATTGAAACCGATCCTGCTGCAGGGCGACAAAGAAGTCTCTTATGGCCACGTCATTGGAGTAATGGATCTCCTCAAAGAATTGGAAATTGAAAAATTAGGTCTGGTTTTGAAACCGCGGCAACGTTAGGTTTGTACTGATACAAGTCAGGGATTTGGATATTAACTTCCGATGAAATCAAATATTCTATTCTCTTTTGCTCTCCATATTATTATTTTTGCAGCCATATTTCTCTACCGTTCTGAACCTCGGAAGTTCGAAGGATATCCAACCGTGATCCCGGTCGAATTAGTTCAAATAGAGCCTGTTTCATTTAAGGCTCCCGAAGTTGAAAAACTCAAACCAAAACAACAGAAGGTTAAGCCCCAGCCCAGGAAATTAGAAGGTGTGACGGTTGAAAAAAAGAAAGTCGAAGAGGAACCGGAGGAGCAGCCGCCAAAACAGAAAGAAACCCCTGAAAAATCAAACGAAGGTAAATCAACGGTCGGCAGCGAGAAAGTTCGCTTGGATGTAAAGGAATTTCCATTTTCCTATTATCTTGCACTATTGCAATCCCGGATTCAGGCCAATTGGGAGCCTCCTTTCTCTTCGAGCAGGCAGTCACTTTTTAAAAAGGCAGTCGTTTATTTCAAAATACAACGTAACGGAAAATTGACCAATCTATCGCTTGAAAGTAAATCCAGAGATTCCCGATTCGATCAAGCCGCTTTGCGGGCTGTGACACTTGCCAGTCCACTGCCCCCTCTGCCGTTTGATTTTCCCGAACCTTCACTCGGTGTCCATTTTGAATTTGCACAAGGAAATTGAAGTTGAATATAAGTTCTAAAAAAATCACGTCTTATTTATTGATTTTACCCTGCCTCTTCTTTGCGGTTGAAGCAATTGCACAAACAGATGTCTACTTAAGAGTGTACACCAAAACCTTCCAGCGGATGGAAATCGATTTGTACAATTTCGAAGGAGAATACGGGAACAAAGCCGCCGAGATGACCGATTTAATAAACGATGTTTTGAGCAATGACCTCTGGATGTCCGGTTATTTTAAAGTAAATAAAAAATCGGGGGCGCCGCAAAATAATAAAAACGGTAACAGTGTCGACACACGGGGCAGTACCGGCGCTTTAGCACAAGTAAGCGGCAGCTTCAATCTCAATTTCAATAACAATAGGATTTCCATTCAGCCCCATCTCATTGATAACGCCTCCGGCAGAACAATTATTAAACTCGAGTACACAAATAAAATCGGAAAAGAAAGGTATCTGATCCACAAAATCGCCGACGATATCGTTTACAGCTTGACCGGGGAAAAAGGGATCGCGAGGTCCAAAGTAGCATTTGTGAGTGAACAAAGTAACGGCGCAAAAGAAATTTCGGTTATGGATTATGATGGACATAACCGAACGACCTTGACCTCTAATAAAAGTATCAACCTCTCCCCCGCCTGGTCGCCGGAGGGCACGCAAATTTGTTACACTTCCTACAAAACCGGCAACCCTGACCTTTTCGTTTTCAATCTTCGAACCAACTCTCAAATTCGTTTGTCAAATCGGAAAGGATTGAACTCGGCACCGGCCTGGTCCCCGGACGGCGCGAAGATTGCTTTAACACTGTCAAAGGACGGCAATGCGGAGCTTTACATTTTGGAAGTTGAAAAGAAAAAAATCAGGCGACTAACTTACAACCGCGCCATCGATTCATCGCCAACGTGGTCGCCTACAAATCGAGAAATCGCTTTCACTTCCGACAGGTCCGGTTCGCCACAAGTTTACATTATGGATTCGGATGGAGTAAATGTCCGGCGCCTTACTTTTGAAGGCGGTTATAACGATTCCCCAAGCTGGTCGCCGCGCGGTGACAAAATCGCTTTTGTTTCGAGAACTCAGAGTGGTTTCGATATTTATACAATTGATGTCACCGGCGAAAACCAGATGCGGCTCACCGACAGCAGCGGCAGCAATGAGGATCCGTCGTGGTCTCCAAACGGGTTTAGCCTGATTTTCAGTTCAACCCGTAGCGGCAATAAAAGGCTCTATTCAATGTTTTGGGATGGTTCTGATCAAAAAAGCCTGACTTCAGGCGGAACAAATTATTCGCCTGCGTGGTCAGCCCAATTGAAATAATCTAAAACTATTATTATAATTTGGAGGGATATGATGAACAAAAGACAAACAATTTTGAAGTTTATACTTTTAGCTTGTATTCTTGTTCTACTTGCAGGTTGTGGCGGCAGTAAGGAAACTGTCAATTTTGAACCGGACCCATTTCCTGAACCCGACCCGGTAACTGAAGAACCGGCTAATTTAAATTTAGAGCCTGATCCACCCAAAGAAGACGACATTCAATCAAAACAGCCTCTTGTGTTAAAGACAATTAATTTTGATTTCGATCGGTCTTCGCTCACTCCGACTGCAAAAGCAATGCTTGCAGAAAACGCCCGCCAACTTTTGGAGAACCCGGCGGTCAGTGTTCGAATCGAAGGTCACTGCGATGAACGGGGAACAGTTGAATACAATCTTGCGTTAGGCGAAATGCGGGCAATGGTCACCCGGGATTACTTAATTAATTACGGTATTAGTCCAAATCAAATCACTGTTTTGAGTTACGGCAAAGAAAGGCCGTTAGACCCAAGACATACTCCTGATGCCTGGGACAAAAATAGAAGAGCCGAATTTCTTAAAATAACCCAATAATGAATTTTTAAAAATGAAGAACAAAATTTTATATTTAATAACGGCAATTTTGGTGTTGTTCATCTTTTGGGGCTGCGCGTCACAAAAGCGAATTAGTTCAAATCAGACTCAGTTTGACAATTTGAAGCGTGAGATTAAGTTTTATAAGGATCAGAATTCGCAGCTACGCAGAGAAATTGATACTTTAAAGAAACAACTGTCAGAGATAGAGCTCGCCAACCGCCGGGATAAAGCTGATCTCACAGCCCAAATCGATGAAGTCCGCCAGAAATTGGATGCGCTTCAAAACCTGCTTCAGGATACCAATTACAGAATCAGTGACTTAAATCAAAGGTCGCCATCCAGGGATATTTTTCAACCGAATGACCAAAATACTTCTGCGCCAGGTGATACTTCCGCCAGATCACAAACTTTCCCGGTCGATTCGTCACGCGAACTTTACAACACGGCTTATCGTGATTTAATCCGCGGCAATTACCAATTAGCGCTCTCCGGTTTCCGGCAATTTGTCCGGCAGTATCCCAATTCTGATTTAATAGGCAACGCCCAATATTGGATCGGCGAAGTTTTTTATGCCCAGGGCCGCTACTCCAACGCCATTGAAGAATTTGAAAAGGTGGTGCGCCGGTACCGAAACAGTGACAAGAACGCCTCAGCTCTTTTAAAAATTGGCTATGCTTATTTCAATATCGATGAAATCGAACAAGGGAAGATATATTTAGAAGAAGTCGTTCAGCAGCATCCCGACTCGGAAGAAGCTAATTTGGCTAAAGGGCGGCTGGCTTCTCTAAATGAATAATTCTGAGGTTATCTTATGAAGGAACTGCAAATTACAGCCGCCCTTTTTCTCCTCGTAGCCGTTCCAGCCGTGCTTCTTTCTGCCCTCGAATCTGATGGCAGCGATGATCTTCAATCCTTACAAAAAGATATAGAACACAGTTTAGTAGCGCCCTGTTGCTGGAACATGACCGTTGACCAGCACGAATCCCCAGCCTCCCACAAAGTACGCGACAAGATTGCAGAATTACTTGAACAAAGCAAAACCAAAGAGGAAATTCTCACTTATTTTACCGCGCAACCGCAGTATGGAGAACGTATCTTGGCAGCGCCGTCACAAAAAAACTTTTTGGGAAAAATGGCTTATTGGCTTATTCCCATCGTTTTCATTTTCGGCGGTTTAATAGCCGTAAAAACCATAAGGAGTTTATCGAAAGCCAAATCCACAAAACCTGCCCAACATAAAAAGACAGAGAGTCAGCCAAACGGAGACAAATGGGAACAAAAAGTAGAAGATGAATTAAGCGAACTGGATTGATGCCCGCCAAGCTCACCCGCATGCACACTGCCGAACACATCCTCACGGTGGTGATGCGAAAATTCTACGACGCGCCCCGCAACTTAGAATTCCACCTCAATGAGAAAAAGACCAAATGTGATTATGAAGTTCCCCGCTCTTTAAACGAGCAAGATATTATTCAGATAGAGACGCTGGTAAATCAAGAAATCAATGCCAACCATTCGGTCTCCTATTTTTTTGTTCACCGCGAAGAAGCCAAGGAATATGATCTTTGGAAAGTCCCGGCCGAAACCCAGGAAATCCGCATCGTCAAGATTGGCGAGTTTGATGCGCAGCCATGTCGTGGTGAACACGTCAGCCGTACAAATGAAATTGGCAAATTTAGTGTCAGCAGTTATGAATTACGAGAAAACGGCCGGGTGCGCATTCGGTTTAAAATAGACTGAGCTTTCCCTTTTTCATCTTCACTTTCATTTTCTAATTTTTATATTAATCAATGAAAAATGATTAATTTTTAAAAATAAATGGACATATCAATGTTTCGGTGGCGCTAGTTCTTGCAGTGGCTGCAAAAACATTAATTCAAAATTAACCTACTACCAAATTCACCAATTTCCCAGGAACTACGATAACCTTCCTGACCGTTTTCCCTGCCAAACGTGACTCAAGTTGCTGCAACGCCAATTTTTCCAATTCGGCTTTATCGGTGGCAATGTTGGCGGGCACGAGAAGTTGATCTCGAAGTTTGCCGTTCATTTGGATGACAATGGTTTTTTCATCACGTTCGAGGGCGGTTTCGTCATAGGCCGGCCAGTTTTCTTCGAGAACTGCACTTTCATTGCCAATCACACGCCAGAGTTCTTCGGCAATAAATGGCGTAATCGGCGAGACCAGCAGAATAAGCTGCTCAATGGCTTGCTTAAGAAGCGGCGCATTTAGTTCATGGCTTTCGGCATCACAGGCCGCTGAATAATCATAAAGCTCGTTGTTAAACTCCATGACCGCTGCCACCGAAGTGTTAAAATGAAATTTTTTGAAATCTTTGGTTATGGCATAGGTCTTTTCGTTCATTACATGCCAGAGTTGTTTATCCCGTTTATTCAATTTCTCGCCATCGATCTTGGCAGGCGTAACATTTTTTAGAGTATCTTTATATTTTTGCACAATCGTCCACAGACGGTTCAGAAACCGGTAGCCGCCCCGAATCCCTTCGTCGTTCCATTCGATCTCTCGCTCCGGCGGACCCATAAAAAGCGTATAAAGCCGCTCCGTGTCCGTGCCGTACTCTTCGATGATTTCTGTGGGCGCGATTGTATTTTTCTTCGATTTGCTCATTTTTGCCAATTCCTGAATTAGCGGCTGGTCATCATGGGGACAAAGATTTTTATCTTTGACATCATGCGGTGGAATCCAGCCATGCTCTTTGCAGCGAAACGCCGCGTGGGTGATCATGCCCTGAGTGAACAAGCGGGTAAATGGCTCATCGAATTTCACCAACTTCATATCCCGCATTGCCTTGGTGATGAAACGGGCGTAAAGCAGGTGCAGAATAGCGTGCTCGATGCCGCCAACATATTGATCAACCGGCAGCCATGAGTTGACCTGGTTAGAATCGAAAATTTTCTTGTCGTCATCTTGCGAGAGGTAGCGCATAAAATACCACGCCGAATCAACAAATGTGTCCATGGTGTCGGTATCTCGCCGAGCCGCGCTGCCACATTTGGGACAGTCGGTTTCATAAAACTCAGGGATTTCGGCAAGCCCCTTTTTTCCCAAAAATTCGACGTCAGGCAAAAGCACCGGCAAGTCCTCTTCCGGAACCGGCACAATGCCGCATTTCGGGCAGTGAATCATGGGAATCGGCGTGCCCCAATAACGCTGCCGGGAAATGAGCCAGTCGCGCAAACGATAGTTCACTTCGCCTTTGCCGTATCCTTCTTTCTCGAACGAGTCGACCATTTTTTTGATGGTTTCAGGGCCGGCGGGCAATCCGTTGAACGCGCCGGAATTGATCATGACTCCGTCATGAGGGTAGGCTTCTTCCAGGGTCGCTCCGTCAAGAGCTTTACCTTCAGGTTGGATGACCGGAACAACCGACAAATCAAACTTTCGGGCAAATTCAAAGTCACGCTGGTCATGGGCCGGCACTGCCATAATTGCGCCGGTTCCATACCCCATCAGCACGTAATCGGCGATCCAAATTGGAATTTTTTCGCCATTAGCAGGATTAATTGCATCGGCCCCAATAAACTCACCGGTCTTCTCGCGATCCGTGATCTGACGTTTGATGTCGCTTTCAGATTCTGTTTTTTTAACATAAGTTTCGACGTCTTTTTTTCGATCGGCAGTTGTCAAGCGCTCAACTAAGGGATGCTCAGGCGCCAGAACCATAAAAGTAGCGCCGTAAAGCGTGTCCGGGCGGGTGGTGAAAACTTCGATTTCTTCTGAAGCGCCTGCCACTTTGAAACGAAGCAGCGCCCCTTCGCTGCGGCCGATCCAGTTTCGCTGCATAATTTTCACACGCTCAGGCCAGTGCTGCAATTTATCAAGATCGTCAAGCAGCTCTTGGGCGTAGTCGGTGATCTTAAAAAACCACTGGGTCAAATTCTTTTTAATAACTTCGGAGTGGCAGCGTTCGCAGGCCCCGTCTACTACCTGCTCATTCGCCAAAACCGTGTCACACCCCGGGCACCAGTTTACCAACGAAGCTTTGCGGTAAGCCAGTTCTCGTTTATAAAGTTGGATGAACAGCCATTGATTCCACTTATAATAGCCGGGATCGCAGGTGGCGAGCTCACGCCGCCAATCAAAGACGACGCCCCATTCCCGAAATTGCTTTTTGAAGTTCTCGATGTTTTTGTAAGTCCATTCTTTGGGATGAATACCGCGGTCGATGGCGGCGTTTTCTGCGGGCAGGCCAAAAGCATCGAAGCCCATGGGGTTGAGCACATTATAGCCGTTCATAATCAAATAGCGGCAAGTGGCGTCACCGATAAGCCAGTTGCGGCCGTGACCCACGTGCATTTCTCCGGATGGATAGGGAAACATGTTAAGGTAATAGAGTTTTTTCCTGGTGCTTTTTAAATCGGGCTCAAAGAATTTCTGCTCTTTCCAGAAATCGCGCCATTTATCTTCAATTTTTTTAAAATCGTAAGGTCTGCTCATTTTCCTATTTTGACTCCGTGCAGTTTTGCTCCAAGTTCTTTAAGAGATTTCTATTGAAAAAGTCTATTGTCGATTCTATATTGATTTGTTTAGAATTATAAGCTGCAAAAATAAAAAATTAAAAGTGCATTTACAAGTAAATTAATAAAGTTTGAGTAGGAGGAACGAAACTAAAAATATGATTAAGAAAATTATTACCTCATTATTCTTTATTCTCCTCTTTAGTAACTCAATTTACGCACAGGGCCAAGGCTTTGGCCTGGGCATGATCCTCGGTGAACCAACCGGTATCAGCTTTAAAAATTGGCTTGGCAGGTCGACCGCTGTCGACTTCGCAATTGCCTGGTCTTTTGAAGGAAAAAATTCATTGACGATTCATGGCGATTACCTTTCTCATCACTTTAAATTGATTCAAGTGGAATCGGGGAGTTTGCCTTTTTATTATGGTATTGGCGGCAGCATAAAATTTAAGGATGATGACACCCGACTGGGGGCACGTGTGCCATTGGGATTGAACTACCACTTTGAAAATCTAACCCTGGACCTCTTTCTGGAATTTGTCCCGGTCTTGCTATTGATTCCGAAAACAGACTTTGACATAAATGTCGGCATTGGAATAAGGTATTTCTTTACTCGTAAATAGCTATGAGGTGAGCATGCAATTTCAAAAAATATCCTTCAAAAATGCCAATGGCGAAAATCTCTCCGCTCGCCTCGATTTACCTCTCACCGGCGAACCGGTCGCTTTCGCCTTGTTCGCCCACTGCTTTACCTGCTCAAAAAATCTCAGGGCAGTGGGTAACATCAGCGAGGCTTTGAACCGGGAAGGCATTGCGGTTTTGCGCTTTGACTTCACCGGTCTCGGCGAAAGTGAAGGCGACTTTGCCGACACTAACTTTTCTTCAAATGTCGCTGATCTCATTGCTGCTGCTGATTTTCTTGAGAAAAAATTCCAAGCCCCAAAAATTTTGATTGGCCACTCCTTGGGTGGCGCGGCGGTTTTGCAAGCCGCAGGGAATATTCCATCCGTCCTTGCTGTAGCAACAATAGGTGCGCCCGCAGACCCGACGCATGTAAAACATCTCCTTGGCAGCACGCAAGAAACCATTGAAAAAGAGGGAGCAGCGGAGGTTTCAATCGCCGGGCGTACTTTCAAAATCAAAAAGCAGTTCCTCGACGATCTCGAACAAACCAAAATGCAGGAGTCGATCCGCAATTTAAAACGGGCGCTTTTGATATTTCATTCGCCGGTGGACAATATTGTCGGCGTCGAAAATGCCGGTAAAATTTTTGAGGCTGCCAGGCATCCCAAAAGCTTCCTTTCTCTCGATCACGCCGACCACTTGCTTACCGATGAACAAGATTCGCAATATGTCGGCCATATAATTTCGGCCTGGGCGGGCAAGTATTTGGATATTTCCCCACAGACTCTTGAAAAAGCGGACTTAACGGACAACCGCATTTTCGTACGAACCGGAAAGTCGGGATTTCAAACGGAAATAAACGCCAATGGCCATAGCCTGATTGCCGACGAACCTATTTCGGTGGGTGGCACAAATTTGGGTCCAACCCCGTATGATTACTTGGTCGCCGCGCTCGGTTCCTGCACCTCCATGACTTTAAGAATGTACGCCGACCGCAAAAAGTGGCCTTTGGAAGATGTGGTGGTCAGATTAAAACATCAAAAAGTCTATGCCAAAGATTGCGAAGAATGTGAAGATAAAAATGTCAAAATCGATGAAATCGAGCGGGAGATTGAAGTACACGGTCCGCTTGATGAAGCACAAAAGAAAAGACTTCTTGAAATCGCTGACCGGTGCCCGGTGCACCGCACGCTGCATTCTGAGATTGTAGTTAAAACAAAGTTGAAAGATTGAAAAGGTTTTTTGGAATGAATTGTAAGGAAATTCTATTTTAGCCACTGATAAACACGGATGTTCACAGATTTATAATTTAAATTGTTCATATTATTGAAACCAAATCCGTGTTTTATCCGTGATAATCCGTGGCTAAAAAACCTATCTGAAGGGACTTTTTAACAAAGGATGAATCATGAAACAAATATTTTCCATCTTATTTTTTCTTAATTTTACATTTTCTATTTGCTTATCCCAAACTTCGATTGACTTAAAAAAAGAACTCCCCACCGATCCCACGATTACAATTGGCAAATTAAGAAACGGTCTCAAATATTACATCCGCGAAAACAAGAAACCCGAGAATCGCGCTGAGCTGCGTTTGGCTGTGAATGCGGGCTCTGTTCTCGAAGATGACGACCAGCGGGGGCTGGCGCATTTTGTAGAGCACATGGCGTTCAACGGTACAAAGAATTTTGCCAAACAGGAAATCGTCGATTATTTGGAATCGATCGGCATGCAATTTGGCCCGGACATCAATGCTTACACCAGCTTTGATGAAACGGTTTACATGTTGCAAGTGCCAACAGATAGTGTTGAGGCGGTCGAAACTGCATTTCAAATTCTGGAAGACTGGGCGCACAACATAAGTTTTGAGGAGGAAGAAATAGACAAGGAACGAGGAGTGGTGGTTGAGGAATGGCGGCTGGGACGCGGCGCCGGCGCCCGCATGCGCGACAAGCAGTTTCCCATTTTATTTAAAGATTCTCGCTACGCCGAACGCTTACCGATTGGCAAAAAAGAAATTCTTGAAACAGCGCCTTACAATTCCTTGCGCAGATTTTACCGGGATTGGTACCGTCCGGACTTGATGGCCGTTGTGGCGGTAGGCGATTTTGATAAAGATTGGATCGAGAAATTAATTAAAAAACATTTTAGACGCCTTAGAGTTCTCAAAAAACCGAGAGAACGTCAGGTCTTTCCGGTTCCGAATCATAAAGAAACTTTGTTTGCCCCTGCCTCAGATGTTGAAGCAACCGGCTCAAATATCAGTATCTATTACAAACATGAAGTGCCGGAAAAAGGCACTGTTGGCGACTATCGCCGGTCACTCATCGAAGCGCTTTACAACAGCATACTCAACAACCGGCTCAATGAGTTGCTGCAAAATCCGGAGCCGCCGTTTTTGTTCGGCTTTTCGAGTCAAGGGACTTTTATTCGTTCTAAGAGTTTTTATATTTTAGGCGCAGGCGTCAAAGACAATGGTATCGAAGCCGGCCTTGAGGCAGTGCTCACCGAAGCCATCCGGGTGAGACGCCACGGGTTTACCGAGTCCGAATTGGAGCGACAAAAAACCGAAATGCTGCGTGGTTTTGAACAAGTCTACAATGAACGGGACAAAACCGAATCCGAGCAATTTGCCGCCGAATACATCCGTAATTTTCTTGAAGGTGAATCTCTGCCGGGAATTGAGTATGAATACACTTTGTACAATTTACTACTGCCCGGCATCAAAACCGAAGAAGTCAATCAGTTAGCAAAAAATTTGATTCGCGATGAAAATCGAGTCATTTCGGTCAGTACTCCGGAAAAGGAGGAAATTAAAACTCCGACAGAGGAAGGTATTTTAGCAGTATTTGATCGGGTTAACCGAAAAGAAATCAAACCCTATGAAGATACAGTACCGGACTTGCCGTTGGTCGAAATCCCACCTACTCCGGGTAAGATCGTCTCTCAGGAAACAATAGAAAAGTTGGGCGTCACGGAGTGGGATTTGTCCAATGGCGTGAAAGTTGTGCTCAAGCCGACCGATTTCAAAAACGACGAGATTTTGTTTACCGCTACCAGCCCCGGCGGACACTCGCTGGTTCCCGATAAAGATTTCATTGCTGCGGCCTCAGCAACCGCAATCATCCGCGAGGGCGGCCTCGGCAATTTTGACCGGATTGCTTTGCAAAAAAAGCTCGCCGGAAAATTGGCTGGCGTCTCCCCGTGGATCAGTTCACTGCAGGAGGGATTATCCGGCAACGCGTCACCAAAAGATTTAGAAACGTTATTCGAGCTTATTTATCTCCATTTTACAGCCCCGCGCAAGGACAACACTGCCTTTCTTTCTTTTCAAAATCGCATGAAAGGATTCATCAAAAATCGCCACGCGAGTCCGCAGGCTGCTTATCAGGACACCATCCGAGTTACCATGTCAAATTATCATCATCGCACCCGGCCGTGGTCGGAAGAGCTTCTCGACGAAATGAATCTGGAAACATCATTTAAGATTTACCAGGACCGATTTGCCGACGCCGGCGATTTCACTTTTTTCTTTGTGGGAAATTTTGAGCTCGAGCAAATGAAACCGCTGGTACAAAAGTATCTCGGCGGCTTGCCTTCCGCTAATCGAAAAGAGAGTTGGAAAAATGTCGGCATCACGACCCCCGGAGGCGTTATTGAAAAAGATGTTAAAAAAGGCATCGAAGATCAAAGTCGAGTGACCATGATTTTCACAGGACCCTATGAGTGGAACCGCCGCAACAACTACGAAATCAACTCGATGGCAAGAGCCTTTCAAATTAAGCTCAGGGAAGTTTTGCGCGAGGATTTGGGCGGAACTTACGGAGTTGGGGTCTCAGCTTCGACTTCTCGTTACCCGGATGAAGAGTACAGCATCAACATTTCCTGGGGTTGCGCGCCGGACAGAGTTGATGAACTAATTAAAACTGTCTTTTTGCAAATCGATAGTTTACAAACCTTCGGAACGACGGAAAAAAACCTGAACAAAGTAAAAGAAAACCAGCGTCGAAGCCGGGAGACTGATTTAAAAGAAAACAGATTCTGGTTAAGTTCTCTGCGCTTTTCTTATTATCATCAAAGAGAGCCATTGCAAATTTTGGAATACGACAAATTGATAGAAAAATTAACTTTAAAAGCTGTGCAACGCGCAGCCCAAAAATATTTTAATGCAAAAAATTATGTTAAAGTGGTTTTGTATCCGGAGGGTTTTTAATTCCTAAAATAGAGTTGGCAAACTTTGAAAAAAGAACTCATCTATATCGGCGACCCGATGTGTTCCTGGTGTTGGGGATTTTCTCCGGTCTTGCAGGAAATTCGCAAACAATTCCAGGATCATCTGGCGTTTTCAGTTATTGTTGGCGGACTGCGGGCAGGCACTTCAGAAAATCTGACTGAGGATCTAAAACAAGACATCCGTGGCCATTGGACAGAGGTCAACAAAATGACCGGCCAACCATTTTCATTTAATTTCTTTAACCGTGATAATTTTATTTACAATACCGAACCCGCTTGCCGTGCAGTCGTGACCATTCGAAATCTAAAACCGAATTTAGTGTTCAGCTATTTTGAATCGCTGCACCATTCTTTTTATGTTGAGAATCATGACATAACAACAACGGAGGTGTTATCCAACAATGCCGGAAAAATTGGGGTGGATAGTGAGGCGTTTCAACTAACGTTCAATTCCCGGAAAATTATCGATGAAACGGCAAGTGATTTCGAAACTGCCAGAAGAATGGGTGTCTTTGGTTTTCCATCTTTAGTATTGAAAGAAGCTGAAAAAATAATCCCAGTGTCGAACGGGTACTGCACTTTCGAGGGGCTTACCCGCAAACTTGATAAAGTACTCAATCATCAGAGTTTTTAGTCATTTATATTTCTTGTCGATTCCTCGCGGATGAATCGTTTTAAAAGCAATAAAACTCAATTATCAATTAAGGAGGATGCAAAATGGAGATTTCCGAATACACTCCCGGCACCTTTTGCTGGATAGAACTGGTCACGTCTGACGGCGATGGCGCTAAGAAATTTTATGCCGACCTATTCGGCTTAGGCTTTAACGATCAGCCAGTGGGTGAAGACGCGGTTTATACCATGCTCAACAAAGAAGGCAAAAATGTAGCTGCGCTCTACCAGATGAATGAAGAACAAAAATCCCGCGGCATTTATCCACATTGGAACTCGTACGTTTCGGTCAAAAGTGCAGATGAAACGACTGAGAAAGTTAAATCACTGGGCGGAACGGTGACGATGGAGCCGTGTGATGTGTTTGACGCCGGCCGCATGGCGATGTTTCAAGATCCAACGGGGGCATCCTTTGCTGTGTGGCAGCCCAACCAACACATCGGCGCGCAGTTAACCAATGATCCGGGAACCCTGTGCTGGAACGAGCTTGTTACAAACGATACTCAAAAAGCCGGTGAGTTTTATACCAGGCTCTTCGGTTGGACCAGCAATACAGATTCGGGGTCGCCGCCATACACCATGTTTATGAATGGGGAGCGACCTGCCGGTGGCATGCTTGAAATCCAGAAAGAATGGGGAGAAGTGCCGCCGAATTGGGTGGTCTATTTTGCCGTGGAAGATTGTGACACCAGTGCTGAAAAAGCGACATCACTGGGTGCCAAGATTCTCTCACCTCCAACAGATGTTCCGGAGATAGGGAGATTCGCTGTGATTCAGGATGCCCAGGGAGCGGCTTTTGCGATTATCAAATTAGAGAATCCGGACCAGTGAAAAAGACTAAATTCAGTTTATACTATTTAGCCGGCTACCTGATCACAGGTGGCCGGGCCTTCTTGCTATCTCCAAAGTTGGCCTTAAAAATGTTCAGGTAAACCGGTTATTATAGTGTGGTGGTACTTAAGCTCGCCGGGCAACTTCTCGCAAAGACGAGCTTTCGAAAGCATCAAACCGACGGAAAATCAGTGAGTTGTGCACTTTTAGCTGATATTTGCTTCTACATTAAAACAAAGAAACTGTGAAAAAAGCACCAAGTGTAGATGCAATTCACGAAACCCAGAATCCTTTTTCAAACGATAATCTTTGCCATATTTTTCCTTGACATTTTTCACCACAATGGCTAAATATGGCAATCCCTTTGCAAATCTACTAAAAAACGCTTGATTTTCAATATTTGGTTGCATACTTTGCATTCAAAATGCATTCTATTTTTGACATCATTAAAGGGTTAGCTAAATGAAAGTATTGACAATCCGGGGCCTTGACAAAGAGCTTGCCGCTAGAATTAAAGATGCAGCCCAAAAAGAATCTTTGAGTGTCAATCAATACATCATTAATTTGCTAAAAAAGAACTTTGGGCAAATGAAAGAGAAAAAGTTTACTAAAAGGCATCATGATCTAGATGCCCTTGTCGGCAAGTGGGATGAAGAAGAGTATCATGCTATCAAAAATGAGATTGAAGCTCAGCGAAAAATTGATAAGGATTTGTGGAAGTGAAACGAGTCCTCATCGATACGAACATTTATATTGAAGCCATGTTTGGGAATCCTGAAATTGTCCAGAAGTTGCAAAAAGTGGACATGATTGGTCTAAGTGCAATCTCAATAGGCGAGCTATTAGCCGGTTTCAACATCAGAAAAAAACAATCTGAACAAGTTTCCCAATTTGAAGAATTCTTGGATTCTCCACGAGTAGAACTTTGTTCAGTCACTTACAGTACTGCCGACTTTTATAGTGAAATTTACTTAAAGCTCCGAAAAGCAGGCACGCCAATTCCAACAAATGATATTTGGATTGCAGCGACAGCTCTTGAACATGGGTTTCGTATTTTTACCTTAGACAAACATTTTCAGAATATCGCAGGGATGACTTTTTATTAGCATGATTGAACAAAGCGTCCTTTCGTTCATTATTTTTACTCACTATTGATAGGGGATTTATGTCCAGTCTACTACCACCACGGGGTTACTCAAAACAGCACACGGAAAAAAGACGAAAGTGGCTGGTTGAAAAAACCGGGTTCTACTTAAACGAGGCGCCTCCCGACGACCCGGAGAATCTGAAAGGCATTATAGAAAATCACGTTGGTTTTATGCAGGTACCGATGGCGGTGGCCGGGCCGCTTAAAATTTCGGGAACCTATGCCCACGGAGAATATTACATTCCGCTCTGCACTCTGGAAGGCACGCTTTGTATGTCTATGACACGGGGCTTATACCTGACCTATCTTTCCGGCGGGTTCAAAACCACCCACATCAAACAAGAGCTTTCCCGGAGTCCGATGTTCAGATTCAAGGAAATCCATGAAACCACCAGGTTCACAAAGTGGATAGATGAAAATTTTGAACAGATCAAAAAGGCCGCGGAATCTACTACAAATCATGGCAAGCTCCTGAGAATCGATACGTATATCATTCAGGACAGTGTTATTCTCGATTTTGTTTATAATACGGCGGAAGCTGCCGGACAAAACATAGTGACCATGGCGACTTTTGAAGCATGTAAGTTTATTAAAGAAAAATATCAGTCCGAGCAGTTCATCCGCTATTATATTGAGAGTAATTTTAATTGCGACAAAAATCCTGCTTACAAGACCATTCTACAAGGCAGAAGTCATCAAGTCGTTGCGAGCGCGCTCATTAAAAGCAAGCTTTTTAAAAGATTACTTCACTGCACACCAGAGGATTATGTTGAGGCCTGGTTAAAATGTTCAAGCAGGGGATCTCGCATAGCCGGGATTGTTGGAAAAAATATGCATATAGCAAACGCACTCGCGGCAATTTATCTCGCGACCGGCCAGGATATTGCCTGCGTTGCTGAAAATGCCGTCGGTACCATAGAGTTTGAGCTCCGGAATAAAGACGATCTTTATGCTACGCTCACCATGCCTTCTATCAGTGTCGGTACCGTCGGTGGCGGCACGCGATTAAAACAGCAAAAAGCTAATCTCGAAATGCTGGGGTGTTCCGGCAAGAATTCTTCTAAAAAGCTCGCCGAAATCGTTTGTGCTTGTGCGCTTGCCCTGGAGCTCTCCCTGGGTGGCGCGATTGTCAGCGATGAATTTGCCCAGTCTCACGCGGAATACGGGAGAAAATAGTGAAATCCTTACAGGATGCATTAGCAAAAATCTCACTTGGACCTGAGTATGCCTACCTGTCTCAGCCGCTTACCTTCTTTCAAAAGGCTGGAAAGAAAACTTTTGAGTTGTATTGTAAAACGCTTTTCACACTTTACTGTCCGTTGCAAGTGCAGGGGCGGGAAAATATTCCTGAGTCTCCATTTATTTTTTGCAGTAATCATAACAGCCACATGGATACAGGAGTATTGATGCTTTCTTCAGGGCTCCCTTTTAAAAACTTTGGGATGATGGCAGCCGCAGACTACTTTTTTGAAAATAGAAGCAGAAAATTTTTCTTAGGATCGTTAATGAACTTAATTCCGGTAAATAGAAAATCCACTTACAAAAGCATGGTCGAAGCCATGGCCGCATGTAGAGAGTTTACTAAAGACCGGAGCCGCAACATCATCATTTTTCCCGAAGGAACCCGCTCCTTAACGGGTCAAATTCAAAGTTTCAGACACGGGGCAGCTATGATTTCCTCAGAGCTGAAGCTCCCAATAGTTCCGGTCTATATAACAGGAACCCATGATTCAATGCCCAAAGGAAAATCGTTCATGAAACCGGGAAGACTACAAGCTACAATTGGTCAACCTATTTTCCCGGAACAATTCAACCATGAGAATAAGAACGGCAAGCCCATGTCGGGTTATCGTCTGTTGACGGCGGAGCTTGAAAAAAGCATTTTGAGATTAAAGGAGGAGAATGGTGTCAACTAAAGTTGAACAAATGAAATGGTGGGGTTGGGGCGGCGAAAATATTGAATTCGACATGGCAAGTAAACCTGACTTATGGCCCTACATCAAAAACGTTCTTGGAATCGAGCAGGAGATATATACACCTCCGGTTAAATTCGAGGATATTGAAATGCCCGAGCAGAGACTTAATAATAAGTTTCTGACTACGATAAAACCGCTTTTGAATGAAGAGCAGGTTAAGACAGACAAAATAGAGAGGCTGATTCATGCTTATGGCAAGAGTTTCCGTGATTTGTGGCGCATCCGGCGAGGCATCATCGAAGCGGCTGCCGATTGCGTCATTTATCCGCAATCGGAAGATGACGTTTGCTCAATTATCAAAGCGGCCTCCGAATGTGATGTCATCATCATTCCTTTCGGTGGCGGCTCGAATATCGCCGGCTGTCTAGAAGCCCGAGGCCGCAACGGCCGCATGGTCGTCTCTCTCGATATGAAAAGAATGAACCAGGTTATTGAGGTAGACCATGAATCTTGCACAGCACGAATCCAGGCGGGGGTCATGGGACCGGATATGGAAAATCAGCTCAGCTCTTTCGGTGTGACACTCGGTCATTTTCCGGATTCCTTTGAATATTCATCCCTCGGTGGTTGGGTCGCAACCCGGTCTGCAGGCATGCAAAGCGACAAATACGGCAAAATCGAAGACATGGTTATTTCTTTGCGCATGGTCACGCCTAGTGGCACCATCGTCACCAGAACCGTTCCGAAATCATCAAACGGCATAGACGTCAATCATATCTGTATTGGCAGCGAAGGCATTTTGGGTGTGATTACAGAAGCGACCATGCAAGTCCATCACATCCCCGAGTGCAGAGAATTCTACGGCTATCTTTTCCCGGATTTCGAGAGCGGCGCAGAGGCGATTCACGAATGCGTTGAAAAAGAGTGTCAGCCGGTCATCACAAGGTTTAATGATTCCGAAAAGACAGCGCTTTCGTTTGCCTACAAAAGCAAATCGTCCGGATTTAAATCATTTTTGGCAAAAGGGGTCAAAGCATACCTCAATAAGAAATTCGACCTTGATAAAGCCTGTTTGATGTTAACCGCATTTGAAGGGGATAAGAAAACCTTCAATTACATTAAAAAACGAGTTAACGCCATTTACAAAAAACAGGGCGCTTTTAATTTAGGCACCGACCCGGGAAAATCTTTTGAAAAAGGGAAATACGATTTCCCTTACCTGCGAGATTATGTGATGGACCGTAACATCATTGCCGATGTCAGTGAAACCTCGACGGTGTGGAGCAACGTTCTGCCGCTCTACTACGCAACTTATGATGCGCTTGACAAAGCCATTCGCAACACCGGCAGCAAGACTTTTCTCGGCTGCCACATTAGTCACAGTTACCAGACCGGAACCAGTTTGTATTTTACCTTCGGCGCCCTGCAAGAACCGGGCAAGGGTTTGCAACAATACCTTTACATAAAAAAAGCCGCTGAAGATGCTTTTATGAAAAATGGCGCGACTCTCTCTCACCATCACGCGGTGGGTTACGAGCACATGCCTTGGTTGGAAGATGATATTTCCACGACCGGCGTCAAAGCGGTGAAAGCGCTCAAGCTCGGTTTAGATCCGAAAGGAGTCATGAACCCGGGCAAAATCATCCCAACTGAAACGCCCTTTCAAAATTGGGGGCTCAAAGAGCAGGACGTTGCGGAATTTGACAGAAATGGCAGTTCTGCAAACGGTGAAAATGGTAGGACTGAACGACTGGATGCCGAAACCCAAAAAGCGGAGTCAAATCAACATTAATTTCGAATGACGCTCTCCGGAAAATCCATCATCATAACCGGAGCTTCATCCGGCCTCGGGAGAGCGCTTGCCCTGGAACTCGCCAGGTACGATACCAACCTCGTCCTCTTTGCCCGCAATCAAGAAAAATTATTAGAGACCCAAAACCTCTGCGCGCAATTCAACTCCCCTTGCATCATTTTCTCCGGTGACGTCACAAAGCCCGAGGATTGCAAAAAATTAACAGACCTAACCCTCGACCGTTTTGGTGCTCTCGATATTTTGATAGCAAATGCTGGAATAGGCATGCGGGCAAAATTTGAAGAAATTGAAGATATATCCATTTTAAATAAAATGATGACAACCAATTATCTGGGCGCTGTCAACTGCACTCAGCATGCATTGTCTCATCTTAAAAAAAGCAAAGGTTTGATTGTAGTGATCTCATCTATTCAAGGGAAGCAGGGCGTGCCCCTTCATACTGGCTATGCGGCTTCAAAACATGCACTGCACGGTTTTTTTGATTCGCTGAGAATCGAACTTCAAGACACCGGAGTCGACATTCTGATTGCCCTGCCAAGCTGGATCAGGAATCCGGGTTGGCGCCAAAACAGTCTGGCAATGGACGGTCAGCCGAGAGGCGAATCCAGCAAAAAACAGAGCAAAAGCGCAGTTTCTCTTGAAGAATGTTCTCAGGCAATTATCAAAGCAATTCTAAAAAGAAAACGAGAGGTCGTGATTCCTGCGAAACTTAAGTTCCTGCCTTTGCTGAATTTAATCAATCCAAAAATCGTAGAATTTTTTATTAAAAGGAAGTTCCAGAGCTGAGGTAAAAGTCGGATACCAAAGAGTTTCCAGGGGATGAAGCAGCATACAAACGCTGTTCATAATATTTTTTGGCTCTATCTTTTTTAAGAAAAAAACTGCGCCACTGACCGGCTTGATCGTGTAAATCAAAATAGCTGAATTTTTCCCGCATCAACCTCCTCGATAAGTTTTTGCAGTCTTTTGTAGACACCTTTAATTTCACTTTCGGTCAGCCCGAATTGAATCAACCCCTCCTTTCGCCGGACGCCTTGTTTTTTATCTAAATTTGGTGTCGGAGAAATCTGAATCAGAAACCCGTCGACCCCCGTAAACTGCAACACGACGCCCAGACTTTTTTCGAGATCTTCCGGGGTAATGTTGCGGAGCCGTTCAATGGTCTCTTTTGGCAAGCGTTTAACCCGAAGGCGCTGCCAGGCGCTGCCCCGAGCGCTTGCTTCACTTTCAAAGGCAACGCCATTGTCGACGGCAAAGACCCGCGGATTTTTCGGATCGGTGGAAATCAAGAAATTACCCACATTTGAATCGCGGTGCTTGATCAGGTAAGAAAGAATATTCATGTTCGCCAAATGACGGGCATAGGTCGTGTCCGAGTCAAAACGAGCTCTGTCAAAAACATGTTCGGGGGTTACCTGGTCGAGCCAGTACTGAGCCACAAAAATGACGGATTGGGTACCATCAAAAGTAGGCAAAACGTCTCTATCGATTTGGCGGTATTGCTGAACCGGTAAAGTCAGCCCAAGCGTGGGTGGAACCACATAATACTCAGGCGTCAGGAAAAGCTTTTGCAGCTCGTATGCGGCGATTTCATAACGCGGCTGATTGTTAAAGTCCTCTCCAGCCCTCGGCGCTGTTTTCCATTTAATCCGCAGGGTTTTACCCGCGGAAAGTTCAAGCGTTGCTCTTTTGGCTTGATAGGACGCTTCCGAACCCAAACGGCTGATGGTGGAAACTTCGCTGACTTGCCAATCACCAGACTTCAGGATGCGCTCAATTTCGGGGATTGAAAACCTGAAATTACTATCCTGAGCCATGAGCGGAAATTCGAGGAGAAGCAGGATTCCGAATAGGAAGATTTTGTCTGAGTGCGCTCCAGGAATTAACATAAATTCCCTCCCGGTTTCATTGTCGGTATTGTCTCAACATCAAATATATAAAAATATTTTGACCTTGCAAGAACTATCCTGTTCAAAATTCATGACAGCAATTATCATTTGCGAAAATAAGCCTGTCCCTGGATAGAATAAAACCTCGCGACATCTTCCTGAAAACCCTAACAAAATAAGCCTGCCCGAAATTCTTCTTGCCATCTTTCATCTTGCTTTTATAAAAAATTTCAGCTATTTTTGAAAAAATCACCACTTGCTTTGTGATTTCTGCAAAACAGGACACAGAGAAGACTGAGGAGCACAGAACTCACAGAGAAAAGACTTTAAATAAACGAGAAGATCAGAGATGGCAGCATGGAAGAATTAAATGCTCTTTCTGAAAGATGGAATCATTAGAAAATAAATTAAAATCTCTGAGTTCTTTGTACTACAAACTTGCAACATTGTGTTTTTTTAGCAAAGTTTCGGTCGGCTAGAATTATGTGAACAAAGATATTTAGCCACAGATTAACACTGATAAAACACTGATTTAAAATCTAACTTTTGAAGCCACTTTTTTTCAAAAACCTGTTACTGAGAGGCTCTGATATTGATAAGTCACCAGAAGTAAAATTGAAACGCTGAACCCAACGATTTCATAATTTTGTTTTTTCAGTTTCATAGTCTAAACTCAATTTATCCGTGTCAAATCAGTGTTAATCCGTGGCTAAAGTTAATTTATCTTTTGATTGCGACTTCGTCGCGCTGTGTTTATCCGTGGCTGAAGTCGTTGTAGCAACGAGGTGTGGGTGTTGAATCGATCACCACTATTTGCAAGAGAAACTTGTCTAAATGTGATAATTATTTTGGAGGATTCATGGCAATTAAAAAGGTAGGCGTCATCGGCGCCGGTTTGATGGGGTCCGGCATTGCACAGGTTGCGGCCGCAGCGGGTTATGAAACCGTCGTTCGGGAAGTATCTCAGGAATTTCTGGACAAAGGGTTGTCTCGAATCGATGGGTTTCTCTCTAAGTCCGTCGAGAAGGGTAAACTGACTTCCGAACAAAAGGCAGCGACTTTAAAGAATCTAAGCGGTACAACGAAATTGGAAGATCTAAAGGACTGTGATTTGATAATTGAAGCAATTACCGAAGACATCAAATTAAAAAGGGAAACGTTTGCTACTTTAGACAAAGTATGTTCAGCCGCCACGATTTTTGCGAGCAACACTTCATCCCTGACCGTTATCGAAATGGCCGCAGCTACGCAACGACCGGATAAATTTGTCGGACTGCATTTTTTTAATCCGGTGCCAATTATGAAATTAGTGGAAGTGGTTCGCACGATTCAAACCAGTCAAGAGACTTTTGACGCCGCTTTTGAATTTGCAACATCGGTTGGCAAAGTGCCGATTGCCTGCAAAGACAACTCGGGCTTCGTCGTAAATCTACTCTTGGTGCCGTACTTGATTGGCGCAATTCGCGCCGTCGAAAATG
>JADFPY010000008.1 GCA_022562085.1 candidate division KSB1 bacterium
TACCTATTTAATGATAGATATTCGACAAGTATTGTTGTCAAAAAGCAGGAATGTCAATAAACGCGCTATAGAAGATTTTTTCGCCAAAAAAAATCGCAAGAAACATTTTCACTCAAAGCGGGCTGATGGGATTCAGCAAGCCTTTATTGCAGGTCAGGAGACCGATGATTTGAAGAAAAGTTTGGCGATATTCAAATT
Source organism: candidate division KSB1 bacterium (assembly GCA_022562085.1). NCBI lineage: Bacteria > Pseudomonadati > Candidatus Zhuqueibacterota bacterium. The sequence goes on from JADFPY010000008.1 coordinate 199, forward strand.
ATTGCTTCATTCCTGGAAAGAATCGGTGGAGATGAATGGAGGGAAGTTTTATGTAGTTCTTCTGCCGAGATATGAAGAGCATTCCGCAAAAGATCTCCTTTCAGAGTATAATGTGATAAACCTTTATGAGAAATTTGATAATGATATCGATAATTACGATTACTCAAATTTTCGCTTTAAGAACGAAGGTCACTGGAATGAAGCAGCGAATCAACTAACTGCCGTTTATTTGTATCGATTACTTGAGAAAGAAGCAGATTTGTTTCCGCTTTCAAAGAATATAATTAGAGAACAACTATACACTTACTATTCAAGTTTTAAAGGATGGATGCCGGACGATATTTGGTTAAAAAAAGTAGTTGTACCATCAGAAAAAAGCGAAATTATCAAATCAAAATACACTGAACTTGACATAGAGAATTCTGGTTCTTAGTGTTTCCCTCTATTCATTTAATCCCGGTAACTAAATTTCAAATGGGTTTACAAATCTGAAAGCGCCTTAATATTCAATGGCCGTCACACATGTTAAGAAATTTTTTTGTTTGAGTTTCTTTTAGTATGGTCTTGTATTATACAGCTTTCATCGGTGAATTCAGTCGGGTTTTTGTTTTTAAGGAGATATTTAAATGCACAAGTCTAGATCTGTGGAATCCAAAACGGCGGCGGCGAATTTCGAACTAATCCCACCGTATGGTAGCACTCTCGTTAATCTTCTGGTCCCTGAAGAAAAAAAACAAGAAGTAAAAACTTATGCCGGCGAACTCCCCTCGATCCAATTGTCAGACCGGCAGGTTTGTGATTTTGAGCTTTTAGCAACCGGCGCTTTTTCGCCTCTGGATCGCTTCATGGGCAAAGCCGACTATCAAAGTGTTTTGGATGAAATGCGTTTGGCGAGCGGAACCCTTTTTCCAATACCGATTACCCTGTCTGTTGACTCTGAAGCAGGAATTGAGCAGGGTCAGGACATCGCACTTCGTAACTCAAAATACGAACTGCTGGCAGTCATGACTGTCGAAGATATTTACGAGTGGGATCAATCCGAGTTGTGTCAAAAAGTTTTTGGCTCCGAGGATTCCCGTCATCCTTTGGTGGCGGAAATGCACAAATGGGGAAAGCTAAATATCTCAGGGAAGCTGCAGGTGATCGAGCTGCCAAAACATTTCGATTATCAAAATCTCCGCATGACCCCGGCCCAGGCGCGTGAAAAACTGCAGGAAATTGGTTGCAAAAACATCGTTGCATTTCAGACACGCAACCCGCTGCACCGTGTTCATGAAGAGTTGACAAAGCGGGCATGTGAAGAAGTAAATGGCGTCTTGCTTTTGCATCCGGTGGTTGGATTGACCAAACCGGGTGACGTCGATCACTTTACCCGCGTGCGTGCCTACAAAGCCCTGGCAGATCAATATTACGAACCCGGCCGGATTTTGCTTTCGCTGCTACCTTTAGCGATGAGACTTGCCGGCCCAAGAGAAGCGCTCTGGCATGCCATCATTCGCAGAAACTACGGCGCCAATTATTTGATCGTTGGCCGCGATCATGCTGGTCCCGGTAAGGACTCCACCGGCAAGCCTTTTTACGGGCCTTATGATGCTCAGGAATTAGTAGAACAGCATTCAAAGGAAATTGGCGTGGGCATGGTACCGTTCCGTGAATTTGTTTATCTTCCTGAGAAAAAAGTTTATGAAGAAGTTTCGAAAATCGAGCCGGATACGAAAACGGCATCAATTTCCGGTACTCAAGTTCGGGAAGAATATCTGAATAAAGGTAAACCTCTGCCGGAATGGTTTTCGCGACCGGAAGTCGCTGAGATTCTTTCCGATGCCTATCCGGCCCGGCATCGTCAGGGTGTGTGTGTCTGGTTTACCGGACTCAGCGGCGCCGGTAAATCCACTACCGCTGATGTGTTGACTGTACTTATGCAAGAACATGGCCGGAATGTTACTGTGCTTGATGGCGATGTGGTCAGAACCCACCTTTCAAAAGGCCTCGGTTTTAGCAAAGAAGATCGGGATACCAACATCCGGCGAATTGGTTACGTGGCGTCTGAAATCATTCGTCACGGCGGCATTGTTATTTGTGCCGCGGTAAGTCCCTATCGGGCAACTCGCAACGATGTCCGAAATATGATGGGGAAAGAACATTTTGTCGAAGTATTTGTGGATACACCACTGGATGTCTGTGAAGCCCGGGACACCAAAGGGATGTACGCCAAAGCCCGCCGCAAAGAAATTACCGGCTTTACCGGCATTGACGATCCTTACGAAGAGCCCCGTCATCCCGAGGTAACTTTGGATACAGTCGGCCAAACCCCTGAAGAAAACGCCCGAAAACTTCTTAATTATTTGATTGAACGTGGCTTTGTAAGAAGTACTGAAAGTTAAAAGAGTGAAGATTGGCGGAGAAAATTTTGGTTTTCTCCGCAATTTTTCGCGATGTTTCAAAACAGGTCATCCCTCTCTATCGTTCCTCCCTGTTTTCTAAGAAAGACTGCTTAAAATGCCGAGATGTTTAAAGAAATGCTATTTATTTTTTTATATCGGTTTAAAATTTGACCTTTTGATCTCCCCAACCTAAATTTTTAATACCGCCATCGATTTCTAATCTTAAATTCTCCTTTAAAGATAAGCATCTTGATGAAGTAATCCGCAGTTTTTTCTCAACCAACTAAAGGCTTGGTCGAATGTTGATATTCGATCGAGCCTTTTTTATCTTGATGCCTCCCCCGAGAGCGTTAACCTGCAAAATAGGTTAACGATTATCCATCTTCTTTTCATACCCACGTAAGTTCTTTATTTTATTGGTTTATGAATTTTTTAGTTCTTGGAGTTTTCAAAAATTAGCTTGACTTTATATGAATTTTGTTATATTTTGTCTTCGGCTAAAACGGCACTTCACCGTTTGTTGATTCTCCTTACACATTTTGAGAAAAAATTATTTGATTAAGTTTGTCCGGTCGAAGCATTGCAAATTCGAGTAAAGTTGTAATGGAGTAATTAGGGAAAAGGGAAATTATGAAGAAAATAATTGTGCTGTTGGCCGCAATTTTTTTGGTAGTTTCGTTTGCCTCTGCCTATGCTTTGGAATCGGAAGGCGGTGAAGGGGGAAGTCTCGGCGCCAACCTGCCTCTTTGGAGCATCATTCCTTTTGTCGGCATTTTGTTGTCCATCGCAATCTTTCCTCTTGTGGCTGAAGAATTCTGGCACCATCACTTTGGAAAAGTAGCGGCATTTTGGGGCTTATTATTTACAATTCCCTTTCTTACCGCTTACCGGGGTGAAGCCGTTCATGAAATCCTGCACGTCTATTTTTTAGAGTACATTCCATTCATTATATTACTTTGGGCTCTTTATACAATTGCTGGTGGCATTTTTGTCAAAGGAGCGCCGGTCGGTCTTCCGCTGAATAATCTAATTGTCCTGGCGATTGGAACCGCTCTGGCCTCATGGATTGGCACCACGGGTGCGGCGATGGTTCTCATCCGGCCTTATATTTTAATGAATAAATTCCGCAAGTCTAAAGTTCATCTTATTGTTTTCTTTATTTTCTTAGTTGCCAATATCGGCGGCTCTTTAACTCCATTGGGAGATCCGCCCCTGTTTCTTGGCTTTTTGCAAGGGGTTGAATTTTTCTGGACGTTCAAGCTTTTTCCATCTATGATTTTCTTGGTAGGTTGCTTGTTCGCTATTTTCTTTGTGTGGGATACTTACATGTTCCGCAAAGAAGGTTGGCATGAGAAGATGCACTTGAAAGACGTTGACTTTGATATCGAACACGACAAGACAGATCATATGGTGATAGAAATTGAAGAAGAAGTGGAGGTTGAAAATCCCCACACCCATAAAATGAAAACTCATAAATATAAAATGGATATAAAAGGACTGTTTAATGTCCTCTTCCTTTTAGGCGTGATTGGCGGGGTTTTGTTCAGCGGTAAGTTTCATTTGGGCGAAGTCACGATTTTCGGCGTCCACATGGAATGGCAAAACATTGTTCGCGATCTCTTTTTAATTTCAATGGGCCTGCTTTCATTAAAAATTACACCTAAACCTTATCGCGAAGGCAATGAATTCACCTGGTTTCCGATTCAGGAAGTCGCCAAGCTGTTTGCCGGAATTTTTATCACGATTATCCCCGCCCTTGCTATGTTAAAAGCAGGACAGGAAGGCCAGCTTAGTTTTATTATCGATGCGGTAAAGGAGCCCGTCCATTATTTCTGGATAACCGGAACTCTTTCCAGTTTTCTGGACAATGCGCCGACTTATTTGGTCTTCTTTAATACGGCTCTTGGACAATTCGGTGAAACAGTTGATTGGCTGATGACGGACGGTTCCAAGTATTTGTTAGGAATTAGCTGTGGCGCAGTATTTTTTGGAGCCAATACTTATATTGGCAACGCACCCAATTTTATGGTAAAATCGATTGCGGAAGAATCGAAAATAAAAATGCCGAGCTTTTTCGGTTACATGCTTTATTCAGTTTTAATTTTAGTTCCGTTGTTTGCTCTTACGGCCTGGATTTTTTTCTAAATGATTCCAATCTTATTTTTTCTTTTTGCTGCAGTGGCTATCGCATCCGGGATTATGATGATTGTTCATCGTAATCCCATCTATTGTGCCTTATTCCTGATTTTAACCCTTTTTGCCGTCGCCGGTCTTTTTGTTTTATTGAATGCACCGTTCATTGCAGCGGTGCATATCATTGTTTATGCCGGCGCAATTATGGTTTTATTTTTGTTTGTGATCATGCTTTTAGATTTAAAAAGCGAGACTTCACGGCAGCGTCCCGGCGGACTTCTGCGTATTTTGAGTATTGTAGTCTCAGGCGTTTTGTTTGCCGAGTTGGTTTTATTTTTACGTTCCGGAACTACAAACCCGCCTTTGGTTGAAGGCGATTTAAAAATTGGCAGCACCAAAGAAATTGGAAACTTACTTTTTACCGAGTACCTTTTGCCATTTGAAATTACGTCCGTTCTGCTGCTTTCCGCGATTATTGGTTCAGTCATTCTTGCGAAACTTAAATTAAAATAATGGAAATACCAATTTCATATTATTTGCTCCTAAGCGGAATACTCTTCACCATTGGCGTCGTGGGAGTTCTGACCAGACGGAACGCAATCGTTATTTTCATGTCCATTGAATTGATGCTTAACGCGGTTAATTTAACCCTGGTGGCATTTTCAAAACAATTCAATGCTCTGGACGGCCAGATTTTTGTTTTTTTTGTAATGGTTGTTGCTGCAGCAGAAGTCGCAGTGGGCCTTGCCTTGATCGTTGCAATTTTTCGACTTAAAGAGACCGTGTCCATTGACAAGATAAATATCTTGAAGTGGTAATTTTCGAAGATAGAGAATAGAAGATCGAGGATGGAGGATAGAAGATATAAGAAAGAATTCGGATTCGAGAGCACGTTTTTGTCATTTCGACGAAGCGATAGCGGAGGAGAAATCTGGCGTTCTCAGAGGCGAAGTGAGGTGTTTAGCTTCTGGCCTTAATCACTGGGAAAAATGCTGTTGTCAAATCTCGTTATTTTATTCTCTCCTCGCCAATTCTCATTTTATATTGATTTCTAAGTACAACCATAAACCACAAATCTTAATCATTAAGAATGATCGACTACGTCTGGCTGATTCCTTTATTCCCTTTAATGGGATTTTTAATTAACGGGTTGTTCGGATCTCGATTGAAAGAGAGCCAAATCGGTGCCGTTGCTTGCGGCTCCATCGGACTCTCCTTTTTTGTGTCTGCGACTGTTTTTTTTCAGGTGCTGCAACTTCCGGCTTCTGAACGCAGCATTAGCAGAACAATTTACACGTGGATTCGAACCGGCGATTTTCAAGTCGATATTAGTTTCCTCATCGACCCGCTTTCGTTGGTGATGCTTTTAGTGGTGACCGGAGTCGGCTTTTTAATCCATGTTTACTCCATCGGTTACATGCACGGCGATCGGAGCTTCGCCCGCTATTTTGCTTACCTGAATCTGTTTACTTTCTCGATGTTGCTTTTGGTCTTAGCCGACAATTTTCTCCTGCTGTTTGTCGGCTGGGAAGGTGTGGGACTTTGTTCCTATCTGCTCATCGGGTTCTGGTTTGAAAATAACGACTACGCGTATGCTGGTAGAAAAGCTTTTGTCATGAACAGAATCGGCGATTTCGGTTTCCTGTTGGGAATGTTCTTAATCTTCCTGCATTTTGGTTCATTGAATTTCAACGTAGTATTTAGCCAAGCACCTGAAGTACTGACCACCAGTCTTGCAACTGCGATTTGTTTGCTGCTTTTTCTCGGAGCGACCGGGAAGTCGGCCCAGATCCCTCTTTACGTCTGGCTGCCGGACGCGATGGCCGGTCCGACGCCGGTTTCCGCTTTGATTCATGCTGCCACGATGGTCACCGCCGGCGTTTACATGGTGGTTCGTTGCCATGTTTTGTTTTTAAGCTCACCCTTTGTGCTAAATGTGATTGCCATTATTGGTATTTGCACTGCTTTTTTAGCCGCGACGATTGCTTTGGTGAGTAACGATATCAAGAAAGTCCTGGCTTATTCGACGATCAGTCAATTGGGGTATATGTTTTTGGCTTGTGGAGTTGGAGCTTTTGGAGCAGCTATTTTCCATGTCAGCACCCACGCATATTTTAAAGCGCTCTTGTTTTTGAGCGCCGGCAGCGTTATGCACGCTCTGGGTAATGAAACGGATATGACGAAAATGGGTGGTTTAAGAAAGAAATTGCCGATTACCTACCGGGTTTTCTTAATCGGAGCTCTGGCTTTAGCCGGAGTGCCGCTGTTGTCCGGCTTTTTCTCAAAAGACGAAATTCTTTGGAAAGCCGTGAGCAGTCCGTTTGGCGGATTCTGGCTTTGGTTTGCTGGCGCAGTGGTAGCCGGTCTAACCGCCTTTTATACGTTCCGGCTGATTTTCATGACGTTCCATGGTCGGTCGCGAGTTTCTAAGGAAGTTGCCAAGCATATTCATGAATCGCCGAAAATCATGACCATCCCACTTGGCGTTTTGGCAGTTTTAGCAATTGTGGGCGGATATATCGGAATCCCGCATATTTTTAACAAATTCGAACATTTCCTTGAGCCGGTGTTTACTCAATATGTCCACGCTGAAATCTTCGAAAGCACTCACGATCTTCCGGGTTTAGAATTGAGTTTTATGGGCATTTCAATCCTGATTGCGTTTCTGGGGATTGGATTTGCTTACATTTTTTATGTCGCCAGACCCAACCTGGCAGATGATGTTGCCGAAAAAGCTCGCGGAATCTACCGGATTTTTGCCAACAAGTGGTATGTTGATGAAGTCTACGATACATTAATCGTTCGCCCAATTAAACTGGTTTCGGACTTAGTCTTGTGGCGCTGGATCGATATAAAAGTTATCGATGGATTTGTAAACCAAATTGCGCGGGTTATTGGTAAGAGCAGCGATATTTTACGGCGGATTGAAACAGGGGTCATTCAGAATTACGCATTGTCGATAATTTTTGGAGTGGTGGTTTTGGTCGGTTATTTTTTATGGAGATAAGAATTACGAAATGGATTTGCCAATACTCACACTCTTAATTTTTTTACCCATTCTAGCGGCTGCAATACTTCTTTTTATTAAGAATGACCAGGAGGCGGCGCTCAAAAATGTGGCTTTGATATCCAGCCTGGCCATTTTTTTGTTGTCACTACCCTTATACTTTGTCTTTGAAAATAAAGCTGGAATGCAGTTCGAGGAATTTCACTCATGGATTCCCATATTCGGAATAAACTACCACCTGGCCATCGACGGTATCAGTTTGTTTATGGTGCTTCTGACGACCTTTTTAACACCGATTGTCATCCTGGCTTCGTGGAATGCAGTGGCAAAAAACATCAAAGGATATTTGGTTTCGATGTTACTTTTAGAAACCGGCATTCTTGGTGTGTTTGTTTCGATGGACTTGTTTTTATTTTACGTTTTCTGGGAAGTTATGCTCATTCCGATGTATTTTCTCATTGGAGTTTGGGGTGGAGAAAATCGCATCTATGCCGCAATCAAGTTTTTTCTCTATACAATTGTCGGAAGTCTGCTCATGCTGGTTGCAATTCTCGTTCTGTATTTTTATCACGGCGGCTTGACCGGCGAGTATACATTTAATATTCTTAAAATCCAGCAAATACACATTCCTCTTGGCTATCAGACCTGGCTGTTTTTAGGATTTGGATTAAGTTTCGCAATTAAAGTCCCTCTTTTCCCATTTCATACCTGGCTCCCGGATGCCCACGTTGAAGCGCCCACCGGCGGCAGTGTCATTTTGGCCGGTGTACTTTTAAAAATGGGGATTTACGGATTTCTGCGATTCTGCTTTCCGTTATTTCCGTCCGCAATCGAACAATTTACACCACTGATTTTCATTCTCGGAGTCATTGGCATTATCTACGGCGCTTTGGTCGCGATGGTGCAGCCGGATTTGAAGAAGCTTGTTGCCTACTCCAGCGTAAGTCACCTCGGGTTGGTTATGCTCGGTATCTTTGCTTTAAATAATCAAGGCGTGCAGGGCGGCTTGCTCCAAATGGTCAATCACGGCTTGTCAACCGGTGCTTTGTTTTTGATTGTCGGAATGCTTTACGAACGCAGACACACCCGGCTCATCGCGGATTTCGGCGGTTTGGCCAAACAGCTTCCGGTTTTTACTACATTTTTTATGATCGTAACCTTGTCTTCAATTGGCTTGCCAGGACTGAATGGCTTTGTCGGAGAATACTTGATTTTATTGGGCACTTTTCTGAATAACAAAATTTATGCGGTACTTGCGGCAACAGGTGTGATCCTGGCAGCGGTCTACATGCTGCTGATGTTCCAGCGCACCATGTTTGGCAAACTAGACAAAAAAGAAAACCAAGATCTGAAAGATCTTTCGAAAAGAGAAATTGCTGTACTGGTTCCCATTCTAGCTTTCATCATATTTATTGGGGTTTATCCCAACGCCTTTTTGAAAAAAATGGAACCCACGGTTGAGGCTTTGATCAAAACTGTGAAAGATAAGCAAATAGTTTCTCTGAAAGCGGAAAGTGAGTTAGCTTTTAAAAATATTTTCAATGATGAAGAGGGTAAATAAGTTCAGTTATGTCTTTTAACCTTTTCGCAATTTCACCAATTATTGCCTTAACCCTCACGGGATTTCTCGTGATAGGTCTGAGCCTCGCTTTTTCGAGGATTAACAAGAGTATGCTCCTAATCATATTTTTGTTGGGCCTGGCAGCGAGCGCTTATTTTTCTGTAAGCCTTTGGAATGAAAACGCCCTGGCGTTTGGGGGAATGGTTCGCGCCGATAATTTCTCTCTGGTATTTAATTTTATTTTTCTGATTGGCGCAGCGCTCAGCATGATGCTCGCGTTTAATCAGCATGAAGGCGGTTATTTATTATATGCCGAGTTTTTTGCCATTACCGCATTCGCGACCGTGGGCATGATGCTCATGGTTGCAAGCAGTCATTTGCTGATTATCTACCTGGGCCTCGAAACTTTATCAATCTCGCTTTACATTCTTGTGGGCATTAAAAGGACCGAAGAAAAATCCCTTGAAGCCGCTTTCAAATATTTCCTGCTCGGCGCTTTTGCCAGCGGGTTTTTACTCTATGGCATTGCCTTTATTTATGGCGCTACCGGGAGTTTTGATTTGCGTGAAGTCGCTAATTTTATTTTAGGCGCCTCAATTAAAGATAATCCGTTGGTGATTTTGGGAGGCATTTTGATCATCGTCGGGCTTGGTTTCAAAGTAGCCATGTTCCCGTTCCACATGTGGGCCCCGGATGTTTATCAAGGTGCGCCAACGCCAATCACAGCCTTTATGTCGACCGGCTCAAAAGCGGCCGGTTTTGCTGCGATGCTTCGTGTGCTGTTTTCCGCAACCGATGGATTGGTTTCAGATTGGGTCACGGTTCTCTGGGTGGTATCCGTACTTACCATGTTTTTTGGCAACATAGCAGCGCTTGTGCAAAAAAATATCAAGAGAATGTTGGCCTACTCATCAATTGCGCATGCGGGTTACATCCTGGTTGGCATCGTCGCCTGGAATCAGGCAGGTGCCTCTAGTGTGGTTTTTTACTTGCTCTCTTATACTTTTATGAATATCGGTGCTTTGGGGGTTATTTCCTTTTTAAGCACGAAAGAGAAGGAGTTTCTTGAACTCGACGACTTCAAAGGCTTGGGGTTTCAAAAACCCGTAATCGCGGTCGTCATGGCACTATTTATGTTTTCACTCGCCGGCCTGCCGCCAACCGCCGGATTTATTGGGAAATTTTATCTATTTTCGGCCGCGGTAAAAGCGGGTCAAATTCCGTTGGTTATACTGAGTGTTGTCAATTCGATGATTTCCGTATACTATTATTTAGGAGTCGTCGTGGCCATGTTTATGAGGCAATCTGATAAAAAATGGCCTTCGACGAGACGCGTATCTGCTGTTTCTCTAAGTTTACTGCTTGCTACAGTAGGTACTTTAGGCTTAGGACTCTTCCCATCTCACTGGATTGAGATGTTTCAGAAAATGATGGTCTCGATGATTTAACCGGAAGTAAACACCGATTATGTTGATTGACGAAAGAAGTTTTAAACTCCTTTTCATGTTTTAGATGTTGTTTTGGAGATGTATGATTAATGAATCTTAGTTACAAAAATATTTTAGAAGATATCAAAAGTGATAATAAATCCGGGGCCTCTGTGATAGCCCAGAAAACGGCCGATTGTTTGGAAGCTCTTGCAAAGGAAAAATCAGCTGAGCCGGTAAAGAAGTTGATTTCTGAAGTTGAGCGGGTCGCCGGTGAAATATTGAAAGCACAGGTCGGCATGGCGCAACTAACGAACTTATTTAATTCCATCTTTTTTACAATTGAAAAAGAAACTTCGACAGACTCTCTGGCTTTGTCCAGAAAAATTTCCGGTGAGGCTAAACGCTTTGACGAGTTTTCGAGGAACGCGGTTTCAAAGGTTGCTGAATTTGGCGCTGAATTGATTTCTGAGGACGCGTTTGTGCTTGTTCACAGCAACAGTCGCACGATTTTTGAAATCATAAAAAAAGCACACCAGGCAGGGAAATCTTTTCAAGTTATTCAATCGGAATCAAGGCCCATCTGCGAAGGCCGGGCCGCTGCTGCCAAATTATCGGAGTTGGGAATTCAATCAATTTACCTGTTCGATGCAGCGATTGGGCGCGGCGTTGAACGGGCAGATGTTGTGCTTTTAGGAGCAGATAGTTTATCTGAAGGTTCACTGGTTAATAAAACCGGCACTAAAGCAATCTGTTTGTTGGCAAAAGAAGCCGTAGTTCCATGTTATGCAGCCTGTGAATCCAGTAAATTCATTCCTCAAAAACTTAGCCCTAAAAAGGAGCAATCCCGCGACCCAAATGAAGTTTGGACGGACCCGCCACCCGAGACCACGATTGAAAACTATTACTTTGATTCCGTGCCTTTAGATCTTTTCACCGGTATCATTACCGAAGAAGGCGTTTTGACACCAACCGAGGCCGGTGGTAAGATTAGCACTCAAAAAGTAAATACTAAATTAAGGGATCTGCTTAAATAGAGCATTTAAAGAGAAACATTCGTTTCTTGAACCATGATGATGGCGCGTTGGTTTCGGACTTGGTAAAGCTGTTGGCCAGTCAATAGCTCTCTTTTTTTGCTTAAATAAATTCAAAAATATCTTGCATCTGGCACGATTTTTATTTACATTGCTGTGCTAAACTCGGCACCTGAAGAGGTAAAATTAAGGATTTACGTAGTTCAAATAATTCACAGAATCCTCTGTGAATTTCTTTTATATTGAAGAGATGTTCCAGGATTTAACTGAAAAATTTGAAGTTGTTTTTAAAAACCTTCGCGGCCACGGTAAATTAACCGAAAAAAATGTTGCGGATACTATGCGGGAAATCCGCCGGGTCTTGCTTGAGGCAGATGTAAACTTCAAGGTCGCAAAGAATTTTATTGCAAGCGTACAGGAAAGAGCATTAGGCCACGAGGTCATCAAAAGTGTCACTCCGGCTCAACAGGTTATCAAAATTTTGCATGCTGAGTTGACCGCTCTAATGGGTGAGTCAGAGGCGGGCATCAAGACAGCCAGTACTCCGCCAACGGTAATTATGTTGGTAGGGTTGCAAGGTTCAGGAAAAACAACTTTGGCTGGTAAGTTGGCCAAACACCTCAAAAATAAAGGCCGCAATCCTTTGTTGGTGGCAGCAGATCTTCAACGGCCCGCTGCTGTGGAACAATTAAAAATCATTGCCGACCAGGTTGGGGTTAGTGTGCTTGCCGAATTCGAAAGCACACCGGTGAAAATCTGTTCACAAGGTCTGCAACAGGCTCAGAAAGCATCAAATGACACCGTAATTTTTGATACTGCCGGTCGATTGCATGTTGACGAGGCTTTAATGGAGGAGCTTTCCGAAATCAAAGCAAAGACGCAGCCTCATGAAATATTTTTCGTGGCTGACGGCATGACCGGTCAAGATGCGGTAAATACTGCGCAAGAATTCGTACAACGCCTGGATTTCACAGGAATTGTTCTAACTAAATTGGATGGAGATGCCCGTGGCGGTGCAGCGCTGTCAATTCGAGCCGTTACTGGAAAACCGATCAAATTTATCAGCGTCGGCGAGAAACTTGATGCATTGGAAAAATTTCATCCGGACCGGATGGCTTCTCGAATCCTCGGGATGGGAGATGTCGTGTCGCTGGTGGAGAGAGCCCAGCACGCCGTTGACGAAGAAAAAGCAAGGAAAATAGAGAAGAAACTCCGCCGACAGGAGTTTACCCTTGAAGATTTTTATGATCAGCTTCAACAGATCAAAAATATGGGGCCACTCGAAGAGCTCATGCAAATGATTCCCGGAATGGGCGGGAAAGCCATGAAAGGCTTGGCAGTTGACGAACATGCTTTGATTCGCATCGAGGCTATCATTAACTCGATGACTCCTGAAGAGAGAAGGAGGCCTACAATGATTGACGGCAGCCGCAGAAAACGCGTGGCAAGAGGAAGCGGAACCAATGTTCAGGAAGTTAATAAGCTTTTGAAGCAATTTCAAATGATGCAAAAAATGGTTAAAAGAATGAGTAAAGTCGGCATGAAGGGCTTGCCGATGGGATTCTAAGGATGATATGAATATTTCAAAAGGAGGTTTAGTTTGTCAGTAAGGTTACGTTTGCGAAGAATGGGCAAGAAAAAACAACCGTTCTATAGAATCGTTGTGATTGATTCCAGAGCTGCCCGTGATGGCAGGTATATCGAAAAGTTGGGAACGTATAACCCGCTTACACAGCCGATGGACATCAAGATTGAAGAAGACAGAGCTTTATATTGGCTTGGCAAAGGGGCTATTCCAAGCTTTACCGTAAAAAGTTTCCTGAAAAAGAAAGGCGTTTTGCTTAAATGGCATCTGCTGAAAAAAGGCGTTGACGAGGCTACCATCGAAGAAGAGCTGAAAAAGTGGGAAGTTCTGCAGCTCGAAAAGGAGAAACGCATGGAAGCGTTAACGGAACAGAAAAAACGCGAGAAGAAAGCCAAGAAAGCCGAAGAAGCGAAAGCCGAAGCTGAACCTGCAGTTAAAGCCGAAGCTGAACCTGAAGTAAAAGCCGAAGCTGAACCTGCAGTTAAAGCCGAAGCTGAACCTGCAGTTAAAGCCGAAGCTGAACCTGCAGTTAAAGTGGAAGCTGAATCTGAAGTAAAAGTGGAGGAAGCTGAAACCACACCCGAAGCGGAAGCTAAATCTGAAGTAGAAACCGAAGCGGTTAAAGCTGAGGCCGAAGCCGCTGAGGAACCAGCAAAAGAAGCAGACGCAAAGCCGGAAGCCGAACCTGCACCAGAAGAGCCAAAGGAAGAAGCTAAGACCGCCGCTGAAGCCAAACTCGCCGAGGAAGAAAAAACCGAAGACGCGACATCTGAAGAAGAAACCAAGCCGGAAGTCGAAGCGAAAGCGGATACAGAAGCTGAGGCCGAGCCGGTGACAGAAGATAAGAAGAAAGACGAGGAAACGGAAAAAAAAGCCGCAGCAAAGACCAAAGCAAAAAAGGCAGAAGAGAAGCTTGCTGACGAATCGGATGTAAAAGAAGAGAGTAAAGCGAAAGCATCGGAAATGTCAGAAGCAGATAGTGGGAGTGAAAAGAAGACAGCCAAAAAAAACTACGGCGAAAAAAAGCAAGGACGAAACTAAATAACCATAAAGGCAAAATTTAGTTTAAACAAATTTGAGGGTCTGAGCGCTGACAATTACAATATAAAAAGCAAAGCCGCATTCTGGGTTGAATTTCGAATAACAGGTGTAGTGAAAAAAGAGCCTAGTATCTATGAAGGAGACGATTGTTATTCAAATGGAGGTGAATTATGAAAGAGTTCCTTGAATTCATCGTTAAGCATTTAGTCGATAACCCTGATGAAGTGCATGTCAACGAGGTCGACGGCGAGCGCACAATTGTTTTTGAATTGCGTGTCGATCAAGGGGATATGGGTAAAGTGATTGGACGCAGAGGGCAGACCGCCAAATCTTTGAGGACCCTTTTAGCAGCGGCTTCTGCCAAAATGGGTAAAAGGTCGGTACTTGAAATTCTTGAATAAACAGAAAATTTGAGAAAAATGAGATTACCTGATTTCGTCGCCATCGGCATTATTGAAAAGGCGCACGGAATCAAGGGGGATGTAAAAGTAAGACCGGTTACGGATTACCCGCCAAGATTTAAATCTCTGAACAAAGTGATTGTTGAGCGTCCTGCCGGGGAGATAGAAGAGTTTGAAATCTCCAAAATCTTGGTGCGTGGAAATGTAGTATATCTTAATTTCAAGGGCATTGACACACGCGATGAGGCTCAATCCTTAAGAGGGGCTTTCATCAATATAAAAAGGGAAGATATCTTACCCCTGGAAGACGGACGGTTTTACCATTTCGAGATTCTAGGTTTTGTAGTTAAAACAATATCAGGTGAGGTTTTAGGAAATGTTGAAGAGGTTCTGGATTTGCCCGCAAACGCAGTTCTTGTCGTCAAAAGGCAGAATCGAGAATATCTTATTCCCGTGATTCAGAATGTTGTAAAAAAAATGGACATGGAGAGAGAAGAGATTATTATAGAACCCATGGCAGGTCTTTTAGAATAAAGATTAGTATGAGAATTTTTGTGGTCACAGCTTTTCCGCAGCTACTGAATAGCCCGTTGAATGAAAGTATTTTAAAGCGGGCACAGGAAAAAAAACTCGTCGAGATTAAGATGGTAGATTTGCGGGATTTCACTGAAGACAAGCATAAGCAGGTCGATGATTATCCTTACGGCGGCGGTCCGGGGATGATTTTAAAGCCGGAGCCTTTTTTTAAAGCTGTTGAAAATATAAAAACCGCCGAGAATCTGGCAGATCCTTTGATTATTTTAATGACGCCGCAAGGCGAAACTTTTACTCAAGGAAAAGCTAAAGAATTGGCGCAATCTAAAGAAATCATTTTTCTTTGCGGTCATTACAAAGGCGTGGATGAGAGAATTCGGGAGAACCTGATCACTGAAGAAATTTCCATTGGGGATTACATTTTGACCGGCGGGGAGTTGGCGGCGATGGTTGTCATTGACTCAGTCGTACGGCTGCTGCCTGGCGTTATCGGTGACTTTGATTCAGCAAAAACGGATTCTTTTGAGCGAGCCATGCTGGATTGTCCGCATTACACCCGGCCTGAGAACTTTCATGGCATGAAGGTTCCGGAAGTGCTTCTCTCCGGTCATCACGGTGAAATTGAGAAATGGCGCAGAGAGAAGGCGCTTGCAAGAACCCAGGAACAACGCGCTGATTTGCTAATAAAAAATTAAAGAAAGTTATTGCGGGCTGTTCCTGGAGTGCAAAACCTTCATTTTATAAATGATAAAGCATTAAAGAATTGAATATTTTAGTTGAACACGGGAGGTAAAAATGAATAAAATTGATGCGCTTGTAGCCGACACACTGAAAACCGATATTCCGGATTTTGGCCCAGGTGACACGGTGACGGTTCACACGAAGGTTAAGGAGGGTGACAAGGAAAGGATACAAATTTTTGAAGGCGTCGTAATAAAAAGAAAAGGCGGCGGAATAAACGCAACGTTTACCGTGCGCAAAATTTCAAATGGCGTCGGGGTTGAGAGGATTTTCCCTTTACATTCTCCTAATATTTCCAAGATTGAAAATAAGCGATCAGGCAAAGTTCGTCGGGCAAAATTATACTATCTTCGTGAATTAAAAGGCAAGGCCGCACGAATTACTGAGAAGCGCTAACCTTTATCATTTTTTAGATATTCAAGGCAGGCCAGCATGGGTCTGCCATTTTTCTTTTTTTCTGATTCAGGTTGAATCTAAACAAGGTTTCTTTTCATGCTTGAACGCTTTCCCCCAATTCCCACAAATTTTATTGACATTTCAATTAACTTTTTGTAGTATGAATTATTAATTTTTCATTCATTCCGTTACTCTCTTAGAAAGCTCAATTCTAGCCGAAAATAGCAGGGAGGCTTCCCCGTGCAGTTTCAAACCATTAAAGTCGAAAATCCGAACGGTTCCAGCATCATTCTGGGGGAAGTACACAACTTGAAAACGGTTCAACAAATTCACCAACAATTGCTGCAGACTTTTCCCAGGATCCAATTCGGTTTGACTTACATAGAGGCTTCAAAGCCTACCGTTGTCAAATATTCAGGAACAGATGAGCCACTCGTCCATTTAGCGAGAATAAACGCCTGTAAAATTGGCGCCGGCGGCGTGTTTATTTTATTTTTGAGTAATGACTATCCTATTAATGCGATGGAGGCCATTAAACGCGTACCGAATATTTCCGAAATTTACTGTGCCACGTCCAATCCGGTAGAGGTTATCGTAAACCAGAACGAAAAAGGCCGAAGTTTAATGGGGTTGGTGGGTGATTACTCCTCAGAAGTGGCAAAGAAAGCGTGGGTCGATGTGAAAAATTTCTAAGATATAAACGAAGTTATAAGGCAACGAGACCCTCAATCATTGTTGAGGGTTTTTTAGTTTATAAGCAATAAAATCTCTTTTTCCGAATTTGCAAATATAAAATTGTTTTACGGTGTGCGCGTGTTAATAGGATTCGTTGAGATAAGTTTCCGGAGCAAGCTGACGCAATGGACCGATTACGAAGTTTGTACGAGCAATTTCAGCGAAGGGCAAGAAGTTGAAAATCAAAATAATCTCAGTTGGCAACACTAAAGAAAGAAGTTGGCGGGCGGCAGAGGCTGAGTATTCGAAACGTATCATGCGCTATGCACAGTTAGAACATGTCCAGGTGAAAAATGCGCCAGCCGGATCAATTAAAAACGCCATGAAAGTTATGGAGCTCGAAGCGAATTCAATTTTGGCGAAGATCAAGCAGGACGAATTTGCGGTCGCTTTAGATAGGCAGGGAAAGCAAATATCCTCCCAAGGATTTGCTGAATTTTTAAGCTTCAAGATGCTGCACGGCGCTAGCAGAATCACTTTTATTGTTGGCGGACCTTTAGGACTGTCAGACGATTTTCTCAATCAGGTTGATTCGATTTTTTCACTTTCCCGGATGACTTTGCCGCATGAATTATGCAAAGTGATTTTGCTGGAACAAATTTATCGGGCTTTTTCAATTTTGAAAGGTGAGAAATACCATAAATAAACAAATTCCAAAACATAAAAAAACCAATCTCAAAATATAGTGCATGATATTTGCGATTTGGTTTCTTGTAATTTGTTTTGACTTTATTTCTGCAATTACTTATATTTGTCGTTATGAAAAACTATTTTGAAATCCCTTTGAATACACCCAGGGAAGGAGAATCCTTGAATACAGCACACGCAACACAATCGCCACAATTTTATCAGCGGGGACTGGGCCTCAAGAAGGAAGTCCAGGGAATCCTCAAAAAAGACTACTACAGCAATTTAGTGGAATATCTGCGGGCGAATGATTTCAAACTTCAGGGCGGTGATTTAACGATTCATCTTGCGAAGGAATTTGGATTTTGCTACGGCGTGGACCGGGCTGTGGATTATGCCTACCAAACCCGTGAAAAGTTTCCCGACCGCCGGATATTTCTGACGGGTGAAATTATTCACAATCCACATGTTAATAATCGACTGATTGAAATGGGCGTGCTGTTTCTTAGCGGTCAATATAGCAACGGCACGACCATCGCAGATTTGAAACCGGAAGACGTCGTCATTCTACCGGCGTTTGGTGTGTCAATTATCGAATTTCAGGAACTCAAGAAACAGGGCTGCATTTTAGTAGACACGACTTGCGGGTCTGTGCTCAATGTCTGGAAGCGCGTCGATTATTATGCGCAGAACGGCTATACGTCGATCATTCATGGGAAGTACTACCACGAAGAAACGATTGCAACGAGCTCTCAAGCGCTGAAATATGCCAATGGCAAGTATCTGATTGTCCGTTCGATGGAAGAGGCGCAGATGGTTCTGGACTATATTTTAACGGGCGGTGATAAAAAACAATTTATGGACTATTTTTCTAAAGCTGTGTCACCGGGTTTTGACCCCGACCGGGATTTACAGAAAATCGGTCTTGCTAACCAGACGACGATGCTTAGCAGCGAGTCTTTAGCAATAGCCGAAGAACTGAGAAAAATGTTCGTGAATAAAGTTGGCGAAGAAAAATTAAACGAACATTTTCAAACATTTGACACCATTTGCAGCGCGACTCAAGATCGGCAGGACGCAGTAATCGATCTGGTTAAAAAACGGAAGTTGAACTTAATGATCGTGATTGGCGGATTCAATAGCAGCAACACCAACCATCTGGCCGAGATTACTTCTCAACACACAACCACTTATCACATTGATGACCCCGGATCCATATTAAATAAAAATCAAATTAGATACAAATTAATCGGGAGTGAGGAAATCGAAACGACTGAAAATTGGCTTCCTGACGGCCGTTTGCAAATCGGCATAACCGCCGGCGCTTCGACTCCGAATAACAAAATAGGCGAAGCCATTGAAAAGATAATGAGCTTTCGAAATATCGATTTAGAGCAGTTAATGAGTGCTTAACTCCTTAAATTGTCAATTAAGATAGAAAGAAAAGGCAAGTAGAAAACTCTGCTTGCCTTTTCTTTTTGGACTAAACATGCAAGACATTATCCATGAATTAAAGAAGCGGGTTCAAGGGGATGTCCGTTTCGACAAAATCTCCCGCATTCTCTACAGCACCGACGCCAGCATTTATGAAATTGAACCGATGGGCGTTGTCATTCCAAAATTTCCTGAAGACATCCAGGCCATTGTCGAAATCGCCGCAAAAAACAAAGTCCCAATAATTCCAAGAGGCGGAGGAACCAGTCTTGTTGGTCAGTCGATTGGCTCGGGAATTGTCGTGGATTGCTCGAAATATCTGCATCAGGTTTTGGAAGTCAATCAGGAAGAAAAATGGGCGCGTGTTCAACCCGGCGTGGTCCTGGATCAAATAAATGCTCACGTCAAGCATTTGGGCCTTTTTTTCGGACCGGATACTGCAACGAGCAACCGGGCTAATTTAGGCGGACTCATCGGCAACAACTCCTGCGGTGCACGGTCTATTTTTTACGGCAAGACAATCGATCATGTACTGGAACTGAAGATGCAGCTTGCTACTGGCGAGGAGGCAGTTTTTAAACCACTAAATCTTCACGAATTGGCCAGCAAGGTTAGGCGATCTGACTTTCAAGGGTCTATTTATAAATCGGTCTCCGAAATTTCACATGAAAATAAAGAAGAAATAGATAGACGTTTTCCAAAAATACTCCGGCGTGTCGGTGGATACAATTTAGATGGATTTATAAACGGGGAGGAATTTAATTTAGCTAAAATGATCGTTGGCTCGGAGGGGACACTGGGAGTGGTAACTGAAGCCAAAGTCAATTTAGTTTTATTACCTAAACACCGAGTTTTAGGGGTTCTGCATTTCTCCGACCTTTTTTCAGCATTGGATTCCGTTACACCAATTCTGGATTTTCAACCGTCGGCGATTGAACTGCTTGACCAGTTTATAATCAGGCAAACCAAGATGACCCTTGAATATGCCCGTCGGATGACTTTCGTCGAGGGCGACCCGGGAGCAATACTCCTTGTAGAATTTCAAGGAGATTCGGAGAAGCGTTTGCTGGATTCTCTAAATAAACTCATTAATTTTCTGAAAAAGCATAAACTCGGTTATGCACATGTGGCTGTGATTAAACCGCACGAGCAGGAGAATGTCTGGTTCATTCGCAAAGCCGGCCTCGGCCTCATGATGGGAACCAAAGAGGTCAGAAAGCCGATTGGCTTTATTGAAGACACCGCTGTACCACCTGAAAGACTGGCAGAATACATCCGTGAGTTCGACAAACTGATTCGCGAGCATGAAACTGAGGCTTGTTATTATGCCCACGCCAGCGTCGGCTGTTTACATATTCGGCCGCTTTTGAATTTAAAATCCAAAGAAGATCTCACCAAAATGCAGTCCCTCGCGGATCATGTCAGTGATTTGGTGCTGAAATATGGCGGCGCTTTCAGCGGTGAACATGGCGATGGACTGGCTCGAAGCTGCTTTAATGAGAAGATGTTCGGCCCTAAACTTTATCAAGCTTTTAAAGAGATCAAGAGAGCCTTCGACCCCCAAAATATTCTAAATCCGGGCAAGATCGTCGATGCCCAGTCTTTAACCGAGAACCTGAGAGTCATCCCGGAGGGTGAGTCTCGATCTATGCCGACCTTTCTGGATTTTTCCAAAGAAGGCGGCTTTGATACAGCGATTGAAATTTGCAACGGCAATGGCGTCTGCCGGAAAAAAGACTCCGGAACCATGTGCCCTTCTTACATGGTAACCTCGGAAGAGGAGCACTCAACTCGGGGACGGGCAAATGCACTTCGGGCGGTTATTTCCGGTAAATTAGACAAAAAAGAATTTACAAGTAAAGCGATGTATGATGTTTTGGATCTTTGTATTGCCTGTAAAGGGTGCAAAGGCGAGTGCCCGACTAACGTGGACATGGCCAAGATTAAGTACGAATTTCTGTATCATTATCACAAAGAGAACGGCTTACCGTTGCGTGATCGCTTGTTCGGCAACATTGAATCTCTGAATCGATTGGGCTGTGCTTTGGCACCAGTTTCAAACTGGTTTGTCGGGACACTCCCTGTGCGTTGGCTGCTGCACATTTTTTTTGGGGTTAGTAATCATCGGAAACTGCCGCATTTTGCGAATCAAACTTTTACTAATTGGTTTAGCCAGCACAAGCGAAGTTCAAGCAAACGAGAAAACAAAGTCGTACTCTTTAATGACTGTTTTATGACTTATAACCATCCCGAAATCGGAATTTCCACGGTAAGGCTTCTCGAGGCCGCAGGTTATGAAGTGGTCCTTCCTGAAAAAAAATGCTGCGGTCGGCCGTTTCTGTCAAAAGGCATGCTTAAGCAGGCACAACGTTGTGCAAGGTATAATGTAGAGAATCTTCACCCATTTATAAAGGATGGCCTGCCAATTATTGGTTGTGAACCGAGTTGTATGTTAACTTTCAGAGATGAGTACCCTGACCTAGTCGACGATTCACGAGTTGAGACTTTGGCAAAAAACTCATTTTTAATTGAAGAATTCTTAAGCAGGGAAAATGTAAAAACTCTGAAGTTTAAAGATTTAAAAAAGAAATTCTTACTTCATGGCCATTGTCACCAGAAAGCGCTTGTGGGAATGCAACCCACTCTTAAAATGTTGGACTTACTTCCCGATGTTCAAATTGAAGCCGTCGATTCCGGCTGTTGCGGCATGGCCGGTGCTTTCGGCTTTGAAAAAGAACATTATCAGATTTCCATGGCGATGGGACAACGGCGTCTTTTTGAAGCTGTAAACGCCAAAGAGGATAATTGGGAGATCATTGCGCCAGGTGTATCCTGCCGGCAACAAATAGAACACGGTACCGGCAGGAGCGCCAAGCATCCCGTTGAGGTTTTAGCAGCTAATTTGATTTCTTAATTCTCTTTGCTTTTTAAGACAATTTTTCAGGAAAGGAAGGTTCAAACAAGCGACTGGCGTAGTTTTGAAATAGGCACCGCAGCAACGTAATTTTCAGGATACAGAAGAATAAGGGCGTAACCTGTTTGTTGTTGTTGGCGCCTTTTTTATGAGTCAATCCGATGACGAAGTATAATCAAAAAAATATTGTATTTTATTCTTAGGATTGTTACGTTCCCAACTTCACAATAGTTGAGGTGATTTGTGAAAACCTTTTGGATTTTTTCTTTTCTAATTATAGCTTGCCATTTAAATCTATTTGCTCAGGAATTCTGCCTGATGCCGCCCGCCGGCCCTCCCGGCCCATTGAATGAAACGACTTTAAGATTACTAAAGCAAAGAACACCCTTTCCAAAAGAAATCAGCGAACCCAGCACGCATATTCAAAAAGGTCAGGCGCGCGGTACCTGGCAAGCCCTGGTCATTCTTATCGACTTTCCTGACTACCGCTGGTATCACCAGAACGATGCAAACTTCAACAACGCCGATTCTATTTATTCAACACAGCACTTCAAGGACATGCTGTTTAGTGTGGGGACATATAAAGCACCGTACAGCCAAAGCGACTATACCGGCAGTATGCGGGATTTTTTTCTTGAAAATTCTTATGGGCAATTTGAGGTCACGGGCGTCACAACTGTTTGGTACACAGCTCCTGAGAATTTAGATTTTTATGCCAATGCTAACTCAGGCTTTGGTCTCTATCCGAATAGCAGCAGGAAATTGGTAGAGGAAGCTGTGGCATTGGCTGACCCGGATATCGACTTCAGCGAATTTGACAATAATAATGACGGCCTGGTTGATGCATTGTTTGTCGTACATGCTGGTCCGGGAGCTGAGGAAATTTATACGGTCAATTTTCCCGACCACGCAAAATATTTGTGGTCACACAAGGCTTCTATTTCAACATTAAACCTGGATGGTGTTAATGTCAGGGACTATTCTTTGGAACCGGGAAATGGTACCATTGGTGTTTTTTGTCATGAGTTTGGTCATGCCCTGGGACTGCCGGATTTGTATGATACGGATGGTTCTTCTGAAGGAATCGGGGAATGGGGCCTTATGGCAGGCGGCGGCTGGTGCTACAGGTCAGGCGATCCATTGGGGACCTCACCATCTCATTTTACTGCCTGGAGTAAAGAGCGTTTGGGGTGGCTCGAGCCGATTGTGGTGACGGGAAATGTCATGCAGATCGAAATCCCACCAGTTGAGTCGAACCCGATCGCTTATCGCCTTTGGACCAACGGCCAAACCGGTGGTGAATATTTTTTAGTTGAAAACCGCCAGAATCTTGGCTTTGACGCCGGGCTCACCCGGCGGCAAAAGGACTTTGGGCTTTCTGATTCCTACGGTCTGGTTGTTTATCACATCGATAATTCCGGAAGGCAGAGCAACGAAAACCACCGGATGATCGACGTGGAAGAAGCCAGTCCCTACATCTTAAATAACCAGGCTATCGAGCAGCTCGATTTAGAGCGGATTTTACCTACACATGAATTCCTGTTTAACGGCAACCGGGGGGATAACGGCGATCCGTTTCCCGGCTTTAGCCAGCTCAACAATGATGCAACAGATTATGTGGGAACAAGAGATTTAACTGCTTTTGATGAAAGCTCTATCCCAAATTCGAATAGTAATAATGGCTTTCCGACAAGTGTAGCGGTTACCAACATTCAATTGGCCGGACAAAATATTTTGGCTGACTTTTTTGTTGAGCCTGTAACCTCTGTTGAGGATAAAGAAACACCGGAATCTTCGCTTCCCAATGATTTTGTTTTAGAGCAAAATTATCCGAATCCTTTTAATCCTGTGACGACCATTGAAATAGCAATACCAGCTTCAGTCTCGAATGGAACCCGGATTCAGCTTGAGATTTTTAATTTGGCCGGAGAACGAGTTCGCTTACTTTTAGATGAAGTCAAACCCCCCGGGAGGTATTCAATTTCCTGGAATGGTGCCAGTCAAAATGGTGAAACCGTTGCTTCCGGAATTTATGCGTATCGAATCACTGCCGGTTCATTTGTCCAAACCCGAAAGATGATTTTTATGAAATAGATCCTCTTTTTTTGCCACCCGCACAACCACAAAATAGCTTGACTTTCTATATTTTAACATATAAATTCCATGCAATTATTTACGAAAAATTGAGGCGGGATTGTCAGCAGATTTACGCAAACAAACTTTGGAGATAGTAGATAAACTTGACAAAGCGTATCCTGAAGCCCATCAGGAATTAGAATTCTCAACTGCTTTTGAACTTTTGATTGCGACCATCCTGGCTGCCCAGTGCACCGATGTAAAAGTCAACGAAGTCACTAAGCGTTTGTTTAAAAAATACCCGGATCCAGCAGCCTATCTGAGCGCCGTTGACGACGAATTGCGAAGTGACATTGCCGGGATAACGTTTGCATGGAACAAGGCAAAGTATATAAAAAATTGTTGTGGAATGCTGGTGAATGACTTCGGCGGTCAAGTCCCAAATACCTTAGGAGATTTGGTCAAGCTGCAGGGGGTTGGCCGTAAAACAGCTAATATTGTTTTAGCCAATGCGATGGGAATCCCCGCCATCGGTGTTGATACGCACACAATCAGGGTGCCGAATCGTCTTGGTTGGGTTAACACAAAAAATACCGATAAAATTGAACAGACATTGTGCGATCTGTTACCAAAAGAGAAGTGGCATCGGGGTAATATTGTCATTCAATGGCATGGCCGCTATACTTGCAAAGCCAAAAAACCGAAATGTGGAGAGTGCGTCATCTTCGAGTTGTGTAATTGGGAAGACAAGGGATTGTACAGTTGATAAATTAAAACATTGAGTGATGCTGGTGTAAAATGTTTACACCAATGTTATGAATAATCTGCAACTTGGGGTTTATCATGGAAAATTCAAAATCGAATCAATCGGATGATTACCAAAATGAACAACCGGAGAATGGTTCTGAAAATTCGGAAAACCCTGTTGCAGCTGATCTTGTTTCCCTGGAAGCGCTGGTAAATGTTTTAATTCGCAACGGCATTTGCACAGCAGAGGAGTTATTTGAGGAAGAGCAGACCCGGCGTCTCTATTTGAATTCAGTGAAGGATATTTCAATAGTAAAAACAGACGGGTCGGCCGATTCGCACGAACGTTCCTCTGATAAACGCAACCGGGGTTGGCTGAAACGCAAAATGAGCAAACGCAGATGGACAAGAAAACTTGCTGCGGTATTTTTTGGTTGGGAGTGGAAAAAAGTCCGTAATAATCGAAATAATAAAGGGGCTATACAGGTTGAAAATTTTAAAAAATAAAGTTATATCTTTTTTAAGTATCGTTTTTTTTGTAGGTCTCTTATCTTTGATTCTCACCCCGCAAGCATTGCTTTCCCAAAATCAATTTCCCAAGCCGGTTGGGCACGTTAATGATTTTGCCAACGTGATTCCGGCAGCTACCGAGAGAAAAATAGCAGCGATTTGCCTGGAGGTGAAACAAAAGACCGGCGCCGAAATCGCAATTTTAACGGTCGAAACTATTGGAGATCAACAATACACCGATTATACTATCAGGCTGATGGAAGATGAAAATTGGCAGCTTGGGGAGCAAGGCAAAGATAACGGCGTGCTTATTTTTCAAACCGTTCAAGAGAGAAAATTTAGAATTGAAGTAGGGTACGGGCTGGAGGGTATCATTCCCGATGGTTTAGCGGGTGAGATTCGCGACAGGTACGTTTTTCCATTTTTCAAGAAGGGCGATTACGGAAATGGTTTGCTTGCAGGGACTCAGGCGATTGCGGGCATTATCGCCAGGGATGCCGGAGTGGAAATTACCGGCGCTGTCCGGATCAACCAAGACCGAAGAGCAGTTAGAAGGAAAAGTCCCGTGGCATCTCTGTTCAAGTTTTTTTTAATCGCTCTTATTTTCTTATTTTTCCGTGGTGGCGGACGAGGAAGAAGAAGAGGAAGTGGAGTTTTACCCTGGCTTCTTTTGGGAGGCCTCATGAGCGGAGGACGAGGGTATGGGGGATTCAGCGGCGGCGGCAGCTTTGGGGGTGGATTCGGAGGCTTTGGTGGCGGCGGCTTCGGCGGGGGAGGAGCAGGCGGAAGCTATTAGAAGTTTTGATTTTTTTGAATAATTTGGAGCACGTCAATGGCTAAAATTCCCCATTCACCTGAATCGATATTCGAAGAATTTACTCAGGACGTTCAATCGGTTTACAATTCTGATTTAACTTCAATTGTTCTTTATGGCAGTGGTGCCAAAGGTGAGTATGTTCCCAAGAAATCTGATATTAACTTTCTCATTGTGTTGAGTCAGAAAGGTATCGAAAACCTAGACAAGGCCTTAGAGCTTATTCCTAAATGGCAGAAACGAAATGTTGCTGTACCCTTGTTTCTGACTAAAGAGTACATTGCTTCTGCGTTAGACACTTTTCCGATCGAATTTCTCGATATGAAAAACGCTTACAAACTGGTCTACGGGGAAGATGTTCTAAAGGATATTGAAATAAAAAACGACGATTTGCGTCATCAGGTCGAGCGCGAACTCCGCGGAAAACTTTTGCACCTGCGGGAAGGTTTTCTCAGTACCGGAAACGAACGCGATGATTTGCGTGCGATGCTGGCCGCGTCGGTTTCGACTTTTGTATCAATATTTGAAGGATTACTTCATTTAAAAGGAGAAAAGATTCCGTCCACAAAAGCGCAAATTTTTGAGAAAACCGCGGAGCTGCTTGGCCTGCAAAAAAATGTTCTGGTGCAATTAATTAACATCAAAAACGGCCAGTGGCACGGGTCAAAAGTCCAACTCCAGGATATCGCGAAAACTTTTATTGGAGAAATTAAAAAGTTGGTGGAAATCGTTGACAAAATGGAGTAAAAAGGAGGATTTTAATGAGCAAAGGTATGAAAATATTTTTAGGCATTTTAGCCGTTTTACTCTTAATGGGAATTTGGACGTATTCTTCAATTAAAGGGACATACAACTCATTAGTTGCTCTCGATGAGAGCATTAACGGTTCCTGGTCGCAAGTGCAAAATGTCTATCAACGCCGGGCGGATTTGATTCCGAATTTAGTTGAAATAGTCAAAGGTTACGCGTCCCATGAGCGTGAAACACTCGAAGCGGTGATCCAAGCAAGAGCGAGTGCCACGCGACCAGAATTTAATGTGAGCGCAGAGGGATTGAGTCCACAATTGTTTCAGCGGTTTGAACAGGCTCAAGGCCAATTAAGCTCTGCTCTGAGCCGGTTGCTTGTTACTATCGAACGCTATCCCGATTTAAAGGCTAACCAAAACTTTGTGCGCCTGCAAGACGAGTTGGCCGGCACAGAGAATAGAATCGCGGTCGAACGCAGGCGGTTCAACCAAACGGTTCAGGGTTACAATCAAAAAGTTCGCACGTTTCCGACATTGATTTTTGCAGGCATGTTTGGGTTTCAACAACGCCCCTATTTTGAAGCAAGCCCCCAAGCACAGGAGGTGCCGAAGATCGATTTTTCGTCGAGCACGAATTAGTATCTTTGTCAAGGAGATTTTTGTTTAACAGCCATTTCACGCAAAGCCGCTGAGTTTCGCAAAGTTTTTTATTTGTTTCATTTCTTTAAGCTTTCGGCGACTTTAGGTGCGTTTTTCTTTTTAAGTCGAAAACATTAAACTGGCTTCAGGAGGGAATTGTGAACGCTGCACTTGTTGCGGTTATTGCACTTGGTGCTTTTTTTTTAGCTTACTTTACCTACGCTAAATTTATAGCACGCCGAATCTTCGCCTTAGACCCCGATGCTAAAACACCGGCACACACCATGACCGACGGCATCGACTACGTCCCTACCAAGAAGCCTGTGCTTTTTGGCCACCATTTCGCCTCTATAACCGGCCTCGGTCCAATCCTCGGCCCGGCCATTGCTGTAATTTGGGGTTGGTTTCCAGCTTTCCTCTGGGTGTTTTTCGGGACCATCTTTTTCGGCGGTATCCACGATTTGTCTGCTCTGGTAGTTTCGATGCGGAATCGGGGCCGCTCGATTGGCGATATTGCAGAAAAAATTATCGGTCCACGGGCCCAACTATTATTTTTACTGATTATTTTCTTTTTGATCGCGCTTGCGATGGGCGTGTTTGCTATCGTGATTGCAACCCTATTCAGTGAAGCCTTCAATCCGGAGGCAGTCATTCCTGCTTTTTCTTTGATGGTCATTGCGATGGCAGTGGGTGTGGCAGTTTATAAACGCCGTATGACAATTGGCCCGGTGACACTCATTGGCGTAATTCTCATGTTCATTACGACGGCCGTCGGAATTAAATTTCCTGTCACCGGTGTTTCGCACACGGCCTGGATTTATATCCTTCTTGGATATGCCTTCATCGCTTCCGTTTTACCTGTGTGGTTGCTTTTGCAGCCCCGGGATTACATCAATTCTTTCATGTTGTATTTGGGCCTCGGCGCTATGTATTTAGGCCTTTTCATCTATCAGCCCGAGATCGTAGCACCGGCTATTAATACTGAAAGTTCCGGACTGCCGCCGCTATTTCCTTTTATTTTTATAATGGTTGCCTGTGGAGCCATATCCGGTTTTCACGGCCTGGTTTCTTCAGGAACCACCGCAAAACAGATCGACAAAGAACCGGATGCACGGTTGATCGGCTACGGAGGCGCTATTGCGGAGGGCATTTTGGGTATGATGGCAGTACTCGCCTGCACGGCCGGTTTAGCTTCCAAGGAGGCTTGGCTGGAGCACTATAAATCCTGGGGTACGGCTTCAAGTTTGGGCCCGGAAATTAACGCTTTTGTGCAAGGGGCTGCCAAATTTATTTCTTATCTGGGAATTTCAGAAACATTTGCCCAGGCCTTTGTAGCGGTCGTAGTCGTTGGGTTTGCTTTAACCACCCTGGATTCTGCAACACGTTTGCTGCGTTTTAATATCGAAGAAATCGGCAACCGTCTGAAAATTAAGCCCCTTTCCAATCGCTATCTTGCTTCGGGAATTGGTGTGACCGCAATCGCGTTTTTCGGTCTCCTGAAAGTTGATGGAAACCCGGCGGGTCTGATTCTCTGGGGTCTGTTCGGTACAACCAATCAAATTCTGGCTGGTATTGTTCTTCTGTCAGTCACAATTTATTTATTGAAAACCGACAGGCCGATTGTTTATACTTTAGTGCCAATGATTTTGATGTTATCCATGGCGCTCTGGGCTATGATTTTAAACTTAATAGATTTTTGGCAAAAAGGAAACAAACCGCTTTTAATTATCGGAAGCATTATTTTATTTATGATCCTTTGGTTTATTTCTGAAGGCGTAATTATTTTCAAGAGATCCCTGAATTCGAAGAAAGTTGCTTTCAAATCGGAAGCGAGTTGAAATTAAAATCGTTTTTACGAAATGCATTTCAAGCCATCTATTATTTTAATTCGTGAAACCGATGCTCAGTTGACCGGCAGCGGCTGTTGCGGCAAGCTGGAGGGTGATAACGCAAAATTCAATGACTCCTTTGTTTTTGCCGAAACCAGAAAAATCAAGGAAACCATGGGGGATGTTTTTCAGACTTTGACCAAAAGATTTTCCGATTCGATTGAAATTTCCGTTGTAGATCCCCGAAACTTTTTGTATTTGTATCCTAAAATTTTGAAAGATGTTTTTGTCTTTCGGCCATCACTTAAGTCCACTTTGAAGGCACTTTTCATGATGATTGCTGTCCCGTCAATTATTATTAACGGAGAAATATTTAGAACCAGTGATTTTTCAAATAACGAGGAGGTTGCCCAAAGAATTGAGTCCTTGATTACAGCAAACAAAGAGAAATCGGACACACAAAAGAAACTTGTAAATTTCAACAAAGCCTCTGTAAATTAGGTGGCTTTTATTTTTTTCACACAACTCACACTCAATATCCCATATGGAGGACAAACATGTCTGCATACGTTGAAGAGTTAATAGGTATGGTTAAAGCTAAAAACCCGAGCGAACCTGAATTTCATCAGGCGGTTGAAGAAATCGCCGAATCACTGACGTCTGTTGTCGATCGTCACCCTGAGTATCGGGCAGCAAAAATCCTCGAGCGGATGATCGAACCGGAGCGTGTTATTATGTTTCGGGTGCCCTGGATGAATGGCCAGGGAGAAGTCCATGTCAACCGTGGATTTCGCATCGAGATGAACAGTGCGATAGGTCCCTACAAAGGTGGGCTGCGGTTCCATCCTTCGGTCAATTTAGGCATTTTGAAATTTTTGGCGTTTGAACAAGTCTTTAAAAACAGCCTGACGACATTACCAATGGGCGGTGGCAAGGGCGGCTCAGATTTCGATCCCAAGGGTAAAAGCGATAATGAGGTTATGCGTTTTTGTCAAAGTTTCATGAGTGAATTGTTCCGCCATATCGGACCAAACACCGACGTGCCCGCCGGTGACATCGGAGTCGGGGGCAGGGAAATTGGGTATTTGTTCGGCCAATATAAAAGATTACGAAATGAATTTACCGGGGTGCTAACCGGCAAAGGTTTAGACTGGGGCGGCTCGTTGATTCGTCCGGAAGCTACAGGGTACGGCTCGGTTTATTTTGCCGCAGAAATGTTGGCCACGAGAAAGGAGACTTTTGAGGGGAAAACATGCCTGGTCTCCGGAAGCGGGAATGTGGCCCAATATACGACTGAAAAGATCAATCAACTAGGTGGCAAAGTCGTAACGGTCTCAGATTCGAGCGGGTATATTTATGACGAAGAAGGCATTTCTTCTGAAAAACTGGCATTCATTATGGAATTAAAGAATGTTCGACGCAGCAGAATTAAAGAATATGCGGACAAATATACTAAAGCCGTCTACACGCCGGTTGATTCAAGTGCAGATTCAAACGCACTTTGGAACCACAAAGCAGATTGCGCATTTCCGAGTGCGACTCAAAATGAAATTAACGTAAAAGATGCTCAGAATTTATTAAACAATGGCGTCTATCTTGTTTGCGAAGGCGCAAATATGCCGACTGAACTTGAAGGCGTGAAACTTTTTCTTGATAAAGGAATTCTATTTGGCCCGGCAAAGGCAGCAAATGCCGGCGGCGTGGCCGTTTCCGGTTTGGAAATGACTCAAAACAGCATGCGTTTGCCCTGGACCCGGGAAGAAGTAGATGAACGCTTGCAGAAAATCATGAAGAGTATTCACAAGACCTGTGTTGATGTAGCCGAGCAATATGACGTCCCTGGTAATTATGTAGATGGCGCAAATATCGGTGGGTTTCTGAAGGTTGCACATGCAATGATGGATCAGGGTTTGGTTTAAATCCCAATTACTCTATATCAATTTTAAAGCTGAACTTCTCAGAACTAAAGTTATTCTCATGTTAAAAATACTCGAATTTTCGGGTCATATTTAACTTAGGAATCTAAGAAGGTCAGCTTTATTTTTTATGAAAGAAACGAAAAACAAAATCAAAGATTCGGTTGCCCGCTCTGATCCACTTTGGGAGAAGCAGGGATATGGAACGCGTGCCCATGGATTTCAAAAATTGATGCCCTTCCGGATCAGAGATATACTTTTGGTTTCAAGCTTATATGACTTATACCTCTTCGAGGAGGATGGTAGACTCTATGAGCTCTTAAGGGAAGAATACCAGGGTCTCAATCTTAGTCACGCACCCGAGTTGACCCGGGTATCAAGCGGCGAGGAAGCGATGAAAATGGTGCTGGAGGAAACACGCTTCGATTTAATTATCATAACCTTACATATCGAAGATATGCAGGCTCATACTTTTGCAAAATTAGTAAAAGGAGCCGAAGTTAAAATTCCCATTGTCCTGCTCGTTTATGACAACAGAGAGTTGAAAGAAATATCTCTCTATCGCGACACCTCTATTTTTGACCGGGTCTTTGTCTGGCACGGTGATTTTCGCCTGATCATCGCAATCATCAAGCAGATTGAGGACCGGCTTAATATTGAACACGATACTCAGGCCATCGGCGTCCAGTCAATTATCCTCATCGAAGATAGCGTTCGTTATTATTCCTCGTTTCTGCCCATCATTTACACCGAGGTTTTTAAACAATCACAACGATTGATTTCCGAAGGGGTTAATTTCCAGCACCGGTTTCTACGCATGCGTGCCCGACCGAAAATACTTCTCTTTACCAACTATGAGGAGGCTTGGGATTGTTTTTCTAAATACAAAGATTATATTTTGGGTGTGATCTCGGATATTAATTTTTCACGAAAGGGCAATGCGGACCCCAATGCGGGTCTTATATTTGCCAAAAATGTGAAGAGCCAGCATCTTGATATCCCCATCCTGCTGCAGTCGAGATCTCCTGAAAATAAAAAAAAGGCGCATGAAGTCGGCGCTTCGTTTGTCCAAAAAGATTCGCCGACTCTCTTGAATGATCTGCGTAAGTTCATGAATGATAACTTTGGCTTTGGTGATTTTGTGTTCCGGACGCCGGATGGGAGTGAAGTTGGCCGCGCAGAAAACCTCTTGATGCTTGAAGAGAAACTTCATTCTGTGCCCTCGGAAAGTATCCGGTACCACGGTGAAAAGAATCATTTTTCAAACTGGTTAAAAGCCAGAACAGAGTTTTGGCTTGCCCATAAATTGCGTCCGAGTAGAGTCTCTGATTTTCCAACGATAGATGCGTTACGGCAGAATCTGATTAAAACTCTCAGCGAATATAGAAAAATACGCCAGGTTGGAATAATCACAGATTTTGATAAAGACTCCTTTGATCCACAGACTGGTTTTGCCAGAATTGGGGGTGGTTCTTTGGGCGGGAAGGCACGGGGCTTAAGCTTTTTGAATATATTGATTTACAACAACAATGTAGACAACAGGTTTGATGGTATTAAAATTAGCGTTCCTCCGGTAATTGTTATTGGCACAAATGTTTTCGATCAATTTCTCGATGAAAATGATTTATGCGACTTTGCGTTGAACTCTGAAGACGATCAAGAAATTACGCAGAGGTTTATAGAAGCGCCGCATTTTCCGACAGATGCGGTCTCTGATCTTGCCGATTTGCTTGAAGTTGCCCGGGTTCCATTGGCAATCCGTTCTTCGAGCCTGCTCGAGGATTCACAATTCCAACCTTTCGCCGGCGTCTATAAGACCTTTATGCTCCCCAATAATAATCTGGATCCCCACAAAAGACTAGAAGAATTGTTGACCGCAATCAAGCGGGTTTATGCCTCCACTTTTTATCAGGCGGCGAAAGATTACATGAAGTTTACCTCTTACAGCATGGAAGAGGAAAAGATGGCGGTAATTATTCAGAAAATGGTCGGGTCTTCCCGGGGCAGCCGCTTTTATCCGGAATTTTCCGGCGTTGCTAAGTCCCACAATTTTTATCCAATCGGACCACAGCAATCAGCAGATGGTATTGTTTCGGTAGCGTTGGGTTTAGGCAAAACCGTGGTAGAGGGCGGCAACTGTGTCAAATTTTCTCCGAAATTTCCTAAACATTTACCGCAGCTTTTTTCTACTGATGAAGCCTTGAAAAATAATCAGCACGAATTCTACGCGCTGCCAATTGACAAAGAAGCCACCTACGAAAATGAAACCCAGGAGACTCTTCTGGAAAAGCACAGTTTAGAAGTGGCTGAAAAAGATGGAACTCTGACTCACGCAGGTTCGACTTATTCTCATGAAAATGATACAATTTACGACGGCATCTCCCGTCCTGGAAACCGGCTGGTGACATTTGCCCCTATTTTAAAACACAATTTTTTTCCATTGCCGGAAATCACCGAATTGCTCCTGGAGATTGGTGCCTGGGGAATGGGTACGGCGGTCGAAATTGAGTTTGCAGTCAACCTTTCGGTGCCGCAAGAGAGCCCCAAAGAATTCAACCTGCTGCAGCTGCGCCCCATGGTCTTGAGCAGCGAAACAGAAGCATTAAAATTTGAGAAACTTGACAAGGAAGATCTCATTTGCATGAGTGAAAAAGTTATGGGCAATGGGGTCATTGATGAAATCTATGATGTTGTTTCAGTGGATGTTGCTCGATTTGACCGTGCCAAAACCCGCGAAATAGCAAGGGAAGTAAGTCAATTTAATTCTAAATTGGTTTCTCTGAACAAGCCCTATTTATTGCTTGGAATGGGTAGATGGGGGACATTGGATCCCTGGTTAGGCATTCCGGTAAAATGGGAACAGATCTCAGGAGCGCGGGTAATCGTGGAAACTGGTTTAGAGGATATTTATGTTGAGCCTTCGCAAGGGTCACATTTTTTTCATAATATCACTTCTTTTATGGTCGGCTATTTTACCGTCAGTGCCAATACGAACGACAGTTTTGTCGACTGGGAGTGGCTGAAAAAACAAACGCCTTGTGAAGAGAAAAAGTTTACGAAGCATTTTCGATTTGAAAAACCCATCAAAATCAAGATGAAAGGTCGGGAGAATAAAGGGGTTATTTTGAAGCCGGGAGCGTGAGATGGCTGTGTCTATTTCACGTTTGGGCGAATAGGGAACAAAAAAACTCTTGCCAAAACCAGGGTAAATTTTACACTTCTACCAAAGTGTAAATAGGAGTTGTGTGGGGTTCTGACAGATGGAGAAAAGTTTAAGTTGGGGAAACGCATCCACTCATCGCAAAATGATAACGAAATCCTAATTTAATGTCAAGATTTTCTCAGGCAGCCACTTCTTGTTTAATAGTGAACATGCACAAAACGGTCGCGAGTCGCTGAGCGGCCCGGCGGATCACCTAAAGCTCCTATATCCATTGGCGACTCCATTTTTCGATAAAAGTAATTGCCAGACCTGGAGCTTTCTCGCCTGAAAGCAACCCGCACTAACTAGCAGGTAGTATTTCCACACTCTATAGAACTTGGATCCATATTTTTCTTCTATTTTATGCCAATTTGCACTGAAATTTGAATACCATGAAACTAAGGTCTTGTAATAATCGTACCCAAAATTCTGTAGGTCCTCTAGCAGCATCAGCTTTTCAAAGGAACGACTCAGTTTGGAAAGACATGGAATTGATGCATTTGGAAAAATGTATCTTTCTGTCCAAGGATCAAGTGACCGTTGCCAAGTTTGATCTTCCATCCCTATTGTATGCAAAAGAAATAACCCATCTTCCTTCAGCTGGTGAAACACCGTTTCCATAAATACCCTGTAGTTTTTAACCCCAACGTGCTCGAACATTCCAATTGATACTACTCGGTCAAACTGAACTGATTTAGGGAGATCACGGAAATCTAAAGTTTCAATTTTTACTGGTAATCCTTTTGAGAGTTCTTCGCCCAGAGCTTTCTGCTCTTTTGAAACAGTGATCCCAAAGACTTCTACTCCATATTTTTCAGCAGCAAAATTAGCAAAACTTCCAAAACCGCAACCAATGTCAAGAACTGACATTCCAGGCTTAAGTCCTAATTTTTTGCAAATCAAATCTAGTTTATTTTCCTGGGCCTCATCCAACGAACTTACTTTGTCCCAGTAGGCGCATGAGTATACCATACGTCTGCCCAACATATGCTCAAAAATGTCATTTCCCAAATCATAATGTTTTTGACCTACGAGCCAAGCATTAACACGATTCTGTTTATTCTGAATTCGATTAGAGATCCCCAAAAATATCGATCCAAAATGGAACTTCCCCTTTTGATCCAACTCAGCTAATTTCATTTTGTAAATCAAATGGCAGAGATCTTCTACATCCCAAATTTCGTCAACATACATCTCGCCCAACGCAAGAATGCCTCCCAAAATTAGTTTTCTAAAAAAAGAATCATCTTTAATCTGAGGATCAAAGGAAGAATTTCCATTAATCGTAATCCCAGCTTTCCGAAATTCTGCTTGAACGAAATTTTTTATTCCCCATTTGGAATAGGGCGCTAACGCTTTGGTTTCATTCTCGTTTCGCGTAGATTCTAGCATTGAGTTTGTTTCTTAATAATTAGTAGGTGTAATTTTTAAAATAAAAAAACCTCGCAAGGAGCAGGAAAAACATCACACTTTAGACAAAGTGTGAAACGAATCTTCAAGCGAGCAAGTTTTTAGGCTATGAAAGAAAAACCTAACTCCTTTTATTCATTCGCTTGATTCAAACTCCAATCATACTGATAAAAACCCACCTCGTAGTCCTCAGGAATTTTTTCATTTCTGAACCGATTAATGTATTGAAGAACCGTATTCCCACCGGTTATAAAATCTGGCTCATACCACTTGAAGATTTCAGAAATTGTAACTTTCCTGGCTTTTGAATCCACTTGAATAAAATAGTCGTCATTAAGATTTGCCTTTGTTCGGGCATCTAACTGTTCATCGAGTTTGGCCGGAAGGTAAACTTCGTTAATAATTGGCGGACAACTTTGTGCGGCACAGACCAGCACAAAATGAATTCGCGCGTCCCCAAATTTCTCACGCAGCTTTTTATTTTCAATCTCGTTCAAGGTTAACTTTTCACCGGCAGCAAGGTGTTTCAGTGTATCAAAAAAGCCTTTCACATCCAAAGGGGATTTAAGTGGATAGTTGTTTACAACTGACTGGATAACCAGAATGTTGTAAGCATTAATCCAGAAAGCCATTTCTGTATCTTTGTCGACATTTTTTAAATTAAAAGCTGAGATTGTCGAAGAAAGTTTCGTTAGCTGCTCGGGGCTTTTCTGGATGGATTTGTAATCAACACTAGCGTCTTTAACATGTTTGCTGAAAAACATGTCAGCTTGCGAAAAAAACATCGAAGTCCCTTTTTCATCACTCAAAGGGGTTATCAATAAAAGCGCGACTAATAAAATTGTAACCATGTTTACATCCTGTGCTTGGAGTGGGTCGTCTTTCCCGTCCCTGCCTTCGCAGGGATAAACTCCGTCACGAATCCATTAAATATCAATAACTTAGTGCAGCTAATGGATGCCCGACTACTCGGGCCTGACAATATTGAAGCCTTTGCTTGAAATGGAAGTTCATGAATTAATCAAGGTTAAATAATAATCCCAAAACATTTCTATTTTTCCGCAATACAATATAAGTTTTTACGTCCGCGCAAAAATAGCTCATTCCCGGCAATCGCCGGTGAAGCATCAAACCGGTCGTCGAGGGAGTTTTCTGCCAGTACCTCAAACTTCGGCCCGTGCTTTATGACCAGGGTCACGCCATTTCGCCCGAGAATATAAACCCGACCATTAGCGCCAACCGGGGAGGCGTAAGCCCCTTTAATGCTTTCCAACCTTTGCGGGCCATAAAATTGTTCGCCGGTTTTGGCGTTGAAAGCCGAGAGAATTCCTTTGTTACTTTTCAGGAAATAAAGCGTGTTATCGTAAAGCAGGGGCGAGGGCACATATGGTGTGTCTCGGTCAAATTTCCAGACAATTGCTTCCGAATCTGTGATGTCGCCTTTTGCTGCCGCAAGACGGATGGCAAGCAAGGCGTTGCCGCGAAAGCCACTAATTGCATAGACCATTCCATTTCCATACACCGGTGATGGTATTGTATTTGTCGTCATACCCGCCGACTCCCAAACTACTTTTCCGGTGGCTAAGTCGTAACTGCGGATGCGTTTGGTTGCACTGGAAATAACCTGTGGTTTGCCGTTTTGTTCGACTATGATCGGGGTGGCCCAGGAAGTGACTTCATCACGTTGAGTTCTCCACACTTCTTTCCCGGTGTTTTTATCGAGGACCACGATAAACGAATCCCCTTCGTGGTCCCAGTTAATGACTAATTTGTCGTTATAAACGGCCGGCGAACTGCCTTCACCAAAGCCATTGCGAGTGGTCATGTCCCCGAGATCTTTCTCCCATTTAAGGTTACCTTTCATATCGTAGCAGTAAAGGCCGTTCGATCCGAAGTCAGCGAAAACGTGCTTGCCATCGGTAACAGCTGAATTGGACGCCCAACTTCCATCCGGATGGGTTCGTTCATGAGGCACTTGCTCCCGTGGGCTGTGTTGCCAGGTAATTGAACCATCTTTTCGATTGATGGCTAATACTGTAAATTTAATAACTGATGTTGGTTTGGCACGCTGTCCTCTAAAAAAATGACGACGGCGCTCTTGCGGTTCTAGGTCTTCTACGTCTTCTTTCAGATTTCCCCCCTGGTCACTTTGAACGGCAGTTAAAATAAAAACCATATTATCCCAAATGACGGGAGAAGCAAGTCCCTTACCCGGCACCTGAATTTTCCAGCGGATATTTTTATCTTCGCTCCATTCCAGGGGAGGGTTACCGTTGGGTGCCACTCCCGTTGCATCAGGGCCGCGCCACTGCGGCCAGTTTTTTTTCGCATCGGAAGGATTGCCCGCAAACAGATAGACAGTGAGAAATAAAGAAAAGCAAGATGTCAGAACGAAGTAAAATTTG
Source organism: candidate division KSB1 bacterium (assembly GCA_022562085.1). NCBI lineage: Bacteria > Pseudomonadati > Candidatus Zhuqueibacterota bacterium. The sequence continues at coordinate 38,447 of JADFPY010000008.1, forward strand.
TTCATTTTAGATTCTCCTTTTGGTTTTTAACCTTTATTTTTTAAGAGCGAATTCGTTTAAAACTTTTTGGACACAGAGAACACTGAAAATCACAAAGAAACTCAGAGATTTAATTTCTTTTTCTAAGGATTCCGTCTTTCAGAAAGAGCATTTAATCTTCCATGTCGGCCATCTCTTATCTTCTCGTTTATTTAAATTCTTTTCTCTGTGAGTTCTGTGCACCTCAGTGTTCTCTGTGTCCTATTTACAGGAATATACTTTAACCTTTGAAAGGTTAAAGTATATTCCATTTAACCACACCGACTTTTACCAAATCCTCGATATAGCGTGAAATAGTTTTCAAATCTTTGGGCCCGAATTCTGCGCTAAGTGCATTTCGAATTTCCCAAACCGTATTTTTGCCGTCAATAAAATTTGCCAACTCAAATCGAGCTGAACCGTTGAGATTAAATTCGGGAGAGGCGTACCAGGCTGCTTCGGACCCTGGAAGTGCACTTTCGGGAAGACCGAAATCCAAAGGCCCTCGTGTTTTGCGTTCCGGGACGCGATTGTCAAGATTGATTTGAAGGGCCGCCGGGGAGTCCAGTTCTGCACCTCTTTCTGTGGCAGCTTCTTCCAGTAACCCGGAATAGAATTTATGTTGGCGCTGAAATTCATACCGGAATTTTTTAACTAATCTGTGAATTGAATTATCATTATTGAAGTTGAGTACCGAACTGATCGTTTGCATTTCAAGCTGCAAAGCATGATCGAGGATATTCTGGCCTTCAGCCCAATTTTTGTCGGTTGTGCTGTTTGTGGCCGCTGAAATTTGTTGAGTGGCTTTGCCAAGCGCTGCTGATAAACGTCCCACAGAATTCGAAGCTGCCAGATAGGTCAACTCCGCAGCCTGGCCGGTTTCGAGATTTGCTAAGTACAGCATGGCTGAGGCTGCAATAATTTCACAGCGTTCTAATTCTACCGGATCGACTTTGTCAGGGGTGTCTTCAGAGGTGTGGTGGGTGTAATCCGGGCTGTGAGAAAACATGACTCCGGGAATTTTTCGCTCGATGAACATCATGTGATCGCTGCCACCGCTGTAGGGAGTTATGCGAAAGTTAAACGCGGAAAGACTCCCCCGAGGCGTGCGGACATTCATTTGATCTACCATTTCGGCCATATTTTCGACCACGTCGTTTACCACAGATGGCATGGAGTCAGGGGTGCGGGTCAGGATGAGTTTGGAGTGAAGCAGCTCAAGATTTTCGCCAACCATATCGAGATTCATGTTCGCCAAAAACTTACCGCCTAATTCCGGCCCTTTCATCTCAGGGTGCTTGTCGATGTAAGCCATGGTGCCATACCACTCCGGCACCCAGATAAATCGCAGGGAGCGTTTTGGGCGCTGCATGCGACCGTTGTCAATCAGAGTTTTGAGGCTTCTGGCAATGTCCAAAATTGCGGCCGAACCGCTGGCGTTGTCATTTGCCGATTCCTTCGGATGATCTAAATGGGCGCTGAAAACAAGCTCTTCGCCAGGAAGTTCGGAGCCGCGGATATGTGCAACTACCACATCCATAAAGTAAGATTCCAAGCCAATGCCTTCAACTTTGCCCTGCATCACCACTTTCTTGCCCGACTCAAGAAGATTCCTGAGTTTCCCGCCTTGACGGTTAGTGAGATTGAAACCAAACGTGACCCGCTGCAATTCTTCCGTTTTCGGCCACATCCCGGTGTACTGCAGCATGTCGGGATATTCTTTAGCGCGTTCATCATCGAGATAGCAGATAACTGCTTTGGCGCCATATTTTAAAACAGCGAGCCGATGCACTGAACCGCCATACCCCGTGGCAAGCACGAATTTATCTTTTACATCCTTGCCGGTGTAGTCGGAATCGCGTGTGCCTTTACCGACCCAGACCAGCTCCGCCGTTACGTCTCCGGGATTTGAGTAAGTGATGACGCTCATGGCCACTTCGGGATAGCCGACAATTCTTTCCTCAAAAGGCTGGAGCATGCGCAGCTCGCCAAATTTGATATCCCAACCGGAAGGCGATTGCCAGGTTTGATATTTTATTTTACCGTCTGATTTAAAGGACTCGATATAGGCGTTTTTTTCTGAGAAACCGTACTGGCGGAGTTGTTCGAGGACATATTCAGCAGCGTGCCGATAACCGCGCGACCCCTGTATCCGGTGGTGACGCGTAATTTGAATGACGTGGTCTTTGCCAATTTCACCACTCAGTTCTTCATGAAGGAGGTCCCGCGTTTGGTTGTCGAGTAAGTTTGTTTGTAAAAGTGCGTTTGAATTGTTTGGAAGAAATGTGAGTTGAACAAAGACACCAAGACCAAAAAGATAAGATTTAGCCATTCTGACTTCTCCGGCGGTTGTTGCGTTTTTTATTTTATTTGATTATTTTTAATGTACCTAATATAAACTATGTTTAAAAAGTATTCAACAAAAAAAATGCCTTGAACAATTCAGTAAGACGCTCTATGTTGTTTTTGTATGGATAAACATTTAGAAAAAATTAAGCCACGGATTTACACTGATTGTACACGGATAAATGAAATTATAATATGAAGACATAACAGAAGCAATTATAGGTTCAGCCTTTGAAGTGCACAATATTTCCGATATGGTTTTTTAGAAAAAGTCAAAAGAATCCTGTCCAAAAGATGAGCCACAGTTACTCAATGAATTAAAAGCAACAGAAATGAAAGTAGGTTTACTTATGAATATCAGAAAAGAGGAAGTAGGATTGAAGTGTTTCATTTATTAATTAAGAGAATCAGTGTTTTTATCAGTGGTCACCCCGTTAGATAAGAGTCTTTGATGTTTTCCGGTAAGCTGATATCTTTATCTAATGGGGTGAATCCGTGGCTAAAAAATATGTTATCTGTACTATTTACCCAACGCAGATGACTTAGAACCAGTTAAAGATTTTAGGAGGAAAAAGATGAACGTCCTTATTTCCGGAGCCTCCGGATTAGTTGGCTCCGAACTCGTAGCTTTCTTGACCCAAAAGGGTCATTACATCAAGAAGCTTGTTCGGAAAGAACCCAAACCGGATGCCAACGAGATTAAGTGGGACCCGGCATCTTCTGAAATAGAACAGGCAGCTCTTGAAGGTTTAGATGCTGTGGTGCATTTGGCCGGTGAGAATATTGCCGGTGGCAGGTGGACGTCGGAGAGAAAAGCACTTATTCGCGAGAGCCGTGTACAGGGAACCAGGTTATTATCAGAGACTTTAGCAAAACTAAAAGCCCCGCCAAAAGTGCTTGTGTCTGCCTCGGCAATCGGGTTTTACGGCGACCGCGGCGATGAAGTTTTAGATGAAGAAAGCGAGTCTGGTTCAAATTTTCTTGCCGAAGTCTGTCAAGAGTGGGAAGAGGCCTGTGAAGCTGCCGGAAAAAAAGGCATCCGGGTTGTAAATTTAAGAATCGGTGTGGTTTTGAGTGCGGCCGGAGGCGCACTTGCCAAAATGCTTTTGCCGTTTAAAATGGGCGTCGGCGGCGTTATCGGGAGCGGCAGCCAGTACATGAGCTGGATTGCCATCGATGATTTGGTCGGCGCGATTCATCATGCACTGGTAAACGAATCTCTGAATGGCCCGGTTAATGTTGTCGCACCAAATCCGGCCACAAATCGCGAATTCACCAAAACTCTGGGCCTTGTTCTCAAACGCCCGACGATTTTTCCCATGCCGGCTTTTGCTGCCCGCCTGGCGTTCGGAGAAATGGCAGATGAACTCCTGCTCGCCAGTACCCGAGTGGAACCCACTAAATTAAACTCGAGTAATTATCAATTTCAATTTCCTGAGTTGGAGGGGGCGTTGCGGCATGTGTTGGGGAGGGACTAACACAATTTCAATCGAAAGAGCAAATTACTACCCAACGAACCGATTAGTTAGTACCTGAGAAGTCAAATTCTGCCATACTCGATAAATTTGTCCCCGAATGTTTTTATCGGGGAAGCATTCGAGCACAAGCTTTTTGGCAAGACTTGAAATCACAAATCGCAAAAGCCAAATAACAAATAAAATCCAATGCTCAATTTCCGAAATCTCAAACAAAGATAAAGTCACTTGATAGTAGCTGTTGTTTTGTTTATTCGGGGACAAGCTTGGGATTTGTTATTTTGAT
>JADFPY010000009.1 GCA_022562085.1 candidate division KSB1 bacterium
GCCCGCTGCATACGAGGCTGGTAAAGCGTGTAAGGAATTAGGACAGTTTAATGAAGCCATCAAGTATTTTGGAATCTCCGGAAAAAGCAGGGTTTGGAAAAAAACTGCAGATTATGAAATCGACCTCATTAAGAATAGAGATAAATACGGCAGTAATTAAAATAATCAAAGTTAATACAAAAAAAACGCCCACCAACTTAGGTGGGTGTTTTTTTTTCTCAAAGTCATTCCTGAAAACCGGGATTCCATATGGACAAGCCCTGGATTAAATTTTACGAAGATCAAGTCCCGCCAGAAATTGAATTTCCGGATATTTCCTTACCTCAGCTTTTTGAACAGTCGGTAGCTAACAACCCAAACGGCTCAGCAGCGTCATTTTTTGGTAAGAAAATAACCTATACTGAACTCGGAAGATTAGTTGATCAGTTTGCAATTGCTTTAACAAGATTAGGGGTCAAGCAGGGTGACCGGGTAGCGATCATGTTGCCGAACATCCCTCAATACCCAATTGTTCATTTTGCTGCTCTCAAAATAGGCGCGATTTTAGTACCGACAAATCCTCTTTATGTCGAACGTGAACTTCAGTACCAATTGAATAATAGCGGCGCAGAAACCATCATCGCGCTTGATATACATTTCCCCAAAATAGAAAAAGTTAAGCCGGAGACCGGTCTAAGGAATGTCATTATAACCAGTGTTCAGGAATATTTGCCGGGTTTGTTAAAACTCCTGTATCCCATAAAGGCGAAGAAGGAGGGAAATTGGTATAAAGTGAATCGCGCCCCCGGAATTCATTTTTTTGAAGATTTAATCACCGAAAAGTTTGTGGCAATTTCGCCGGATATTGACGTGAAACCGGATGACATAGCGATGTTTCTTTATACCGGGGGAACGACCGGTGTTTCAAAAGGCGCTGTTTTAACGCACCGAAATCTGGTGGCCAATGTTATTCAAATCAGGACATGGTATTGCGAGGTCAAAGATAATGAAGAGGTGGTTCTCTGCGCGCTTCCCTTTTTTCACAGTTATGGTCTAACCACCTGTTTACACATGGCAGTCTTGCTGAGTTCGACGATGGTCTTAATTCCCAATCCAAGGGATATTAAAACCTTATTAAAGGAAATTCAAAAAGAAAAGGCTACCTTGTTTTCTGGTGTTCCGACTCTTTTCGTAGCAATTAACAACTTCCCGGAAATATCCAAATATGATCTTTCTTCGATTAAAGCTTGCGTTAGTGGGGGAGCCCCATTACCTTTAGAAGTCGCCAGGCAGTTTGAAGAAATTTCACACGGTGCACTGGTTGAAGGCTACGGTCTTTCGGAAACCTCTCCTGTTACGCATGCAAATTCCATCAATGGGAAACGAAAAGAAGGATCAATTGGGATACCTCTGCCAAATACGGATGCATTGGTAGTTGATCCGGAGACTAAGAAGGCCCTTCCAAAAGGAGAGGTCGGTGAATTGGCGGTCAAAGGCCCGCAAGTGATGAACGGTTATTGGAAAATGGATAAGGAGACCAAGGAAGTTTTGAGAGATGGATGGCTTTATACCGGCGATATGTCTAAAATGGATGAAGATGGCTATTTCTATATTGTTGACAGAAAAAAGGACATGATCATCGCCGGCGGCTTCAATATATTTCCGAGGGAAATTGAGGAGGTTTTGTACCAACATCCTAAAATTTTGGAAGCTGCAGTCATTGGGCTACCTGACGAGTATCGGGGTGAGACAGTCAAAGCCTTTGTGGTTTGTAAGGAAGGCGCCTCGCTTTCTTTCGAAGAAGTTATTGAATTTTGTAAATCGAAGCTAGCCCCATTTAAAGTCCCTAAGCTGGTTGAGTTTCGCGATTCACTGCCGAAAAGTAATATTGGTAAAGTCCTTAGAAGGATGTTGAAAGAGGAAATCGAAAGCATTAAAGCTGTTTCTAACACAAACTGATTATCCGTTTAACCTCAAGACTTCTTATCTTTAACAAAATAAGTTCTATTTTTATGGATTCCAAAAAAATTGCATATGAACCGATTGCCGGATTTGATAATGTGGTTCGTATTCCTTTGGAAGATATAGATGACACTCACATCGTGTTTCAGGTTTTACAGGATTCTTTTGAAATCTGTTTTCGGGATGGCAAAACCCGGATCGTTGTTGATTTACAGAATGTGCAATTTCCAACCGCCAGTCTTATTGCCCTGTTAGTTGAAGCAACATCACGGGCGCGAAGGTTAAACGGCGACGTTAAAATCATACATTTATCTAAATCAGCCAAAAATAATCTGGTTACGTTTTCACCCACCAGCTATCTTTCATTAGAAACTGAAGAAAAATTTGCTTTAGAGGATTTTCAGGAAACGTTTGTGCCGCAAGATGAAATTCTGGAAAGCACCCGGGACGAAATAATCGATGTTCCTCAGCAAGAAATAAACGGACCGGTACCAGAGGAAACATATGCTTCGATTCCTGATGAAACACCTGAGCAAGTTGAGGATAAAACAACGCCCATAGAAGATCAAACTTCACCAACGGTTGATATCGTTGAAGATCCATTTATCGAGCAATTGGAAGGCACCTTTCAGAATTTAAAAGCCCAGAGTGAGTCGAATATTAAAGAAACCGAACAAGAAGAAGTTCCAGAACCTCCGGTAGCCCCGGAACCTCGGAAAATTCCGGAAGTCGCAGAAACTCCGGACCCGCAGGAAACGTACGAAGATAAAAGACATCATTTACGAGTGAAAAGTATCCCCAAAAATTTATATTCTATTTGCGATTTTGTAATGGATTATGCAGAGAAGGTCGGCTTTGACAAAAAAGAGGTTGGCAAAATCAAGATAGCTGTTTATGAGGCTTCCTTAAATGTAGTTGAGCATTCATATCATTCAAATCCTGAAAATTGGATAGATGTTTGGGTGGAAGTCGATTCGCAGAAAATAACGATTGAAATTCAAGATTACGGATATAGTTTTGAAGGAATTAATAAGAAGCGATACGATGTTCAAAGTGCTATGAATAAAGCCCAAACAGGCGGTTTTGGACTCTACATCATTCGCCGCTCGATGGATGAGATTGAATATCATCCTGACGAAGAACAAGGCAACCGATTAATAATGATAAAATATTTAAAACCAAGCTAGATTAATGCTGGCCAATTTAGGGAGTAAAAATGAGCAAAAAAGATTTGGTCGATGAAATAAGGGATTTTCAAAAAAATAAAAAAAAGCTAATCCCCGTTTTAGTTGTACTTGGAATCCTGGGTCTGTTTTTACCGATTTTGCCTGGCGTCGCTTTATTGTTTTTTGGTTTCTTGCTTATTTTTCCGCGCGAAGGTGAGAATCTGCTTAAAAAAATTCGTAGTAAATTTAAAAATATAACCAGAACGGGAACTTAGAATGATGTCAAAACAAAACTCACTTCGTTTAGGCGTGCTACTTTTGTTTCTTGGAGTAATTTTAGGTTTAGTGATTTCATCAGGGTTTGATCTTACCAAAACATCACAAAGTTCACCACCCGTAGTTCCGGTAACAAATGTTCCGAATTTTCAATTAGGGTCGCAGGAGCGAGTTTCCAAAAAGTTACTCGATCTGCAGAGTACAAGTGAAGCATTCATTTACATATCTGAGCTTGTCATTCCTTCCGTAGTATCAATTCAAAGCACACGCATGATAAACGCTGCCGATGTCGAACGATTCCATGACCGCGATGACTTTCGGCGTTTCTTCCGCTTTAAGGTCCCGAAAGAATTCCGCCAGCGAGGCGCCGGCTCCGGAATCATTGTTTCGAACGACGGCTATATTTTAACCAACGTTCATGTGGTTGATAAATCAGAACGAATCCGGGTCGTTCTTTCCGATAACCGCGCATTTGATGCCCGGATTATCGGGCTTGATCCCCTAACCGAAGTCGCGGTGGTTAAGATCGACGCGACTAATTTGCCCGCGATCAAATTAGGTGACTCGGACAAAGCCAGGGTCGGGGAATGGGTCCTTGCGATTGGCAATCCTCTGGAGCTCCAGTCTACGGTCACGGCCGGTATTATCAGCGCCAAAGAGCGAAATATAGACATCATTGGAGATACTTACGGTGTTGAAAATTTCTTGCAAACGGACGCCGCAATTAACCCAGGGAACAGCGGCGGCGCTTTGGTTAACCTCAGAGGCGAGGTGATTGGCATCAATACCGCAATTGCCACGGAAACCGGCTACAGCACGGGTTTTGGTTTTGCTATCCCGATCAATCTTGCCAACAAAATCATGACCGACTTAATTCGGAAAGGCAGAGTCGAACGCGGCTATTTGGGAATCGGTATGCAGGATATCGACGAAAAGAAGGCTCGGGCTTTGAACCTGGACAGACCAAAAGGTGTATTTGTTAGTCAGGTCATAAAAGGAGAGCCGGCGGCAAGGGCTGGGGTTAAGGCGAAGGATGTTATCCTTAAAATTGAAGGTCAGGAAGTCAACAAAAGCAACCAGGTCCAGGCGATAATTGCCAAAAAAAATCCCGGTGATATAGTACTTCTTGAATTGTTGAGGAATGGCCGTAAAGTTGAGCTGAAAGTTAGTCTGGGGATAAAAGAAACGGGTGAAACCAATTTCGCAACAAATAGTTCTCCCAAGGATTTCGAACACCTTGGTCTTAAGGTTCAAGATTTGAGCCGCAAAATGGCCAAAGAGCTGGATTATTCCGGCTCTTCAGGTGCGGTTGTTTTTGATGTTCAAAAATGGAGTCCGGCGTATGACGCCGGACTACGACAGTACGACATTATAACGGAAATCGACAATAAATCTATCAGAAACGAGAATGATTTCTATCAACTTGTTTCTAATCTTGAGGTCGGGTCGGTTTCAATTTTTACAGTCGTAAGATTTAATGAAGAGGTTCATATTTTCGTTGAAATCCCGGAAAAGTAAGGCACGCTGGGATTGTTAAAATGTGAAAAATGAAATAAACCACGAATACACACGAATTTTCATTTAGAAAATTTTAAATTATTTGAATACAGATTTCAGCTTACAATTGACTTCGCGTTCATTTGCGTTTAAGTAAAAGATTAAAAACATTATCGATTCCTTCTAAGAAAGTCAAATTAGTTTTTTATTTTAACGGCAGAGAAAAATTCTTCTGCCTATTTTATTTAAAGGGCGTCTGTCACTTTGACAGCTGTTTCGATCGGATTTGAGCCACAGCTTGTTTTGAATTCTGGTCTAACCTCTAGTTAAATAAACATTTAACGTTCATGGCATAGTAATTGCTTATTTCTATTATTTCTTCAAGAAATGTCGTTTAGACAGATTTGAATTCATAAATGCTCTGCAATGGCAAATAAGAATTACTACGAAATCCTGGGAGTTGATGAAGGCGCCAGTTTCGCGACGATAAAAAAGTCATATCGCAAACTTGCTAAAGAGAATCATCCGGACACACACCCCGGAGATCAGCAGGCAGAAAAAAAATTCAAGGAGGCCTCAGAGGCTTACAACGTTCTGAGCGATTCAAAAAAGCGCCAGCAGTATGACCAGATGCGAAAATATGGCTTTGGTGCGCATTCTGGCGGTGGTTTTGGGCATCAAGGCATTGATCTTAGCGAAATCTTTGGTAATTATTCGGGGGCCGGCAGACGGCGCTCTAAAAGAAAAGCAGATTTCAATTTAGACGACTTTTTTGGCTTTGGCGGCCTTGGTGATCTTTTTAGCCAGGTACTGGATAGAGAAAATGGTTTTGGCCATCAAGGCCGACCGGGGAAAGGCCAAGATGTCCACGTAAAGTTAAAAATTCCTTTTGAGACCGCGGTACTTGGCGGCAAGGTAGCCTTTTCGATTCAAAAAGGGCTCGCTTGCGAACGTTGTAAAGGAACGGGGTCGAGAGCCTCTCAAAAACCTTCGACCTGCTCGGAATGCAAGGGCTCAGGAATGGTTTCAATGATGAGAGGGGCATTTTCAATGAAGCGTCCGTGTCCAAGGTGTTTGGGAGAGGGACAAACAATTTCTGACCCATGTCAAAATTGCGGCGGTTCCGGGCAAACTAAAGGGAATAAAACTTTTTCAGTGAACATCAAGGCGGGGACTGAAAATGGGCACGATTTAAAATTAACCGGACAGGGGAACCCGGGGAGGCCCGGCGAACCCGAAGGTGATTTAATTTTGACCATTCGAGTCGGCAAGCATCGGTTTTTCAAAAGTAAAGGGTTGGATATTTACTGTGAGGTGCCGATCGATAAAGAAAAAGCTATGCAGGGGACCGATGTTAAAGTGAAGACAATCCATGGCAATTCGGTTAGGTTAACGATTCCCCCAAATAGTGACACCGGAAAAACATTGCGGTTGAAAGGAATGGGGATATCTAGAAATGGCTCTCAGGGAGATCAGTACGTAAAGATTAAGCTAAATTAGACGCAAAAATTTTCGAGCCGGAACTTCTTTTGAGAAAATCGGTTTGTATACATTGAAAATTTGGTAGACTTTCGAATGTACTAAGGAGGTTACACATGGTTCAAAATAATAAAAAAACTTTGGTTGTTGTATTTTCCATCTGTTTGGGAATTTTTGTTGGCCTGGTCATTGCCTCCAATTTCAACTGGACTCAAATTGGTTTCGCCAACAATGAAGCTTTTGGATTAACACCCAGTGCTCCCCAATCAATACCCCCAATAAATTCGGATTTAGAATCCACAAGCCGTGCTTTTGTGGAGATCGCGAAACGAGTTACTCCTACTGTTGTTTCAATCACCAGTGAAAAAGTTATCAAAGTGCGAGACCCTTTTGCTAACTTTTTTGGCAATGATGAATTTTTTAAAAGATTCTTTCCGGGACGCGGCAATGGCGAAAAGGAATTTCGACAGAATGGTCTCGGCTCAGGTGTGATTGTTTCACCTGACGGTTATATTTTAACGAATTACCACGTCATCAAAGATGCAGATGAACTAAATGTTATCATCGATAAAAAAGAATATGTGGCAAGGGTGGTAGGCTCAGATCCTGAAACCGATATTGCCGTAGTAGATATTGATGCCCAAAATCTGCCTGCAATTCGCCTGGGTGATTCTGATAAATTAGAAGTTGGTGAACTCGTACTGGCAATCGGAAGCCCTTTTGATATTAGTTTACAGCACACGGTTACCGCGGGAATTATCAGCGCGAAGGGGCGCTCAAATTTAAATCTAGGCGCTAATTTGACTTACCAGGATTTTATTCAAACAGATGCGGCAATTAACCCGGGCAACAGCGGCGGCGCTTTAGTAAATATTCGTGGTGAGCTTATCGGCATTAACACGGCGATTTATGCGGGAAATGGCGGCGGCAATGTAGGCATCGGTTTCGCGATCCCGATTAGTTTAGCTAAGCAAGTTATGGACGACCTCATCTCACGGGGTAAGGTCGTGCGGGGTTATCTTGGTGTGGGTGTCAATACGCCTGATGCTGAGTTGAGTGAAGCGTTAAAATTGAAGGTTGTTGGAGGAGGCGCTGTAATTGTTGAATTGGTTAAAGGTACTCCTGCGCATAAAGCAGGACTCAAAAAATATGATGTCATTATTGAAGTTGAAGGAAAGAAGATTCAAGATCACCAGATGCTGACAAATTTAATAGCTTCTTTTAATCCCGGTGAGGAAGTGAGATTAAAAATCATTCGGGACGGTAAAGTTGTACATAAAACTGTCCGATTAGCAGAAAGACCAAGCGCGGGTGGGAGTGAGCCGGTTGCCGAAAGCAGTGTAACGAATCAACTTGGTATTCAGGTAGCGGACCTGACAAGAGAACTTGCCGAAAGATACGGCTATGACAATGATGGAGGCGCATTGGTTTCCTATGTTCGTCGCAATAGCGTTGCTGCTGAAAAAGGTTTGCGTCGCGGTGATTTAATCAAAGAAGTTGATAGGCGCAGAGTTCGTTCGGCAAGAGATGTCGAAAAGATGATAGAGAACCTCCAACCAGGAGACATTGTGCTATTTCAAATTCAACGTCAAACGAGCAATCATTTTATTGCAATGAAAGTACCGAAATCATAATCTCGTGGGTCAAATTATTAACTGAGCATTTCGGCTAAATAAAGGATTCTGAAATATGCCTACTTATGAGTATCGATGTAAAAAATGCAGTCATGAATTTGAAGAATTTCAAAGCATCACTGCGGATCCTATCAAAATTTGTCCGGAATGTGAAGGCCAGGTTGAACGGTTGATCAGCGCAGGAAACGGATTGATTTTTAAAGGCTCCGGTTTTTATATCACCGATTATAAAAACTCAAATCGTGTTTCTGAATCGAAATCAGAAAAGACGGAGAAATCAGAAAAATCCGAAAAGCCTGCTAAAGTGGAGAAAAAGGAAACCAAGCCTACCGCAAAATCAACTGAAGACAAATAAGGAAATCTTTTTTATCGAATAAAAAGGGTCCTTGAAGGGCGCCTTTTTTATTTAGACGCCAATATTGCGACACATTGACAGAGCCTCAATTCTTAGTTGGCTGAAAACAAATCATTAATAATTTTAACTCTTTGATGTAAGTTTAATAAAATTAGCACTCAGGTTCGCATATTTTTTAATGGCATAGTGTTTGCAAAAAAGCAGGAAGTTCGTTTAGAAACTGCCATTTTAGCATTCATTTTGAAGCTAAACGGAGTCTCTCTGAACACCGTTCACAATAGAATTTTGAAATTTAAAGACCTTAAGGAGGTTTTGTTATGAGTAAAATTATCGGTATTGATTTAGGAACGACAAACTCGTGTGTGTCGGTAATGGAGGGCGGCGAACCCGTTGTTATTCCTAATGCCGAAGGAGCGCGAACAACCCCGTCAGTCGTGGCCTTTTCGAAAACCGGCGAAAGACTGGTCGGACAGGTTGCCAAACGTCAAGCAATTACGAACCCCGAAAATACAATTTTCTCAGTAAAGCGATTTATGGGCCGTCGCCAGGATGAAGTGAGCACCGAAATTGCAGAAGTTCCTTACAAGGTGGTCAAAGGTGCAAACGGTGTAGCAAAAGTAAAAATTGAAGATAAACAGTATTCACCACAAGAAATCTCTGCAATGATTCTGCAAAAAATGAAGCAAACCGCGGAAGATTATTTAGGTTCAAAAGTGACGTCTGCAGTTATAACCGTCCCGGCTTACTTTAATGACAGCCAAAGGCAGGCCACTAAAGAGGCCGGTGAAATCGCGGGCTTAGAAGTCAAAAGAATTATTAACGAACCGACTGCTGCATCTTTGGCTTACGGGTTGGATAAAAAGAAAGATGAAAAAATTGCGGTTTATGACCTGGGTGGCGGTACTTTTGATATTTCGATTCTGGAAATCGGTGACGGCGTTTTTGAAGTTAAAGCAACCAATGGCGACACCCATCTTGGCGGCGACGACTTCGATCAAAGAATTATTGACTGGATTGTCGCCGAATTTAAGAAACAGGAGGGGGTGGATTTATCAAAAGATCCCATGGCGTTGCAGCGACTTAAAGAGGCAGCAGAAAAAACAAAGTGTGAACTCTCCACCGTCGCACAAACCGATATCAACTTGCCTTTTATTACAGCAACAGACTCAGGGCCCAAACATTTAAATCTAACACTGACTCGTGCGAAGTTTGAGCAGTTAGCTGAAGACCTTTTCAAACGCACTTTAGAGCCGTGCAAAATAGCTTTAAAAGACGCCGGTCTCAGCCCCAGTGAAATCGATGAAGTTGTGCTGGTGGGCGGCTCGACAAGAATGCCTAAAGTTCAGGAAATGGTTAAAAAGCTTTTTGGAAAAGACCCCCACCGGGGTGTGAACCCCGACGAAGTGGTTGCGGTCGGGGCGGGAATCCAAGGCGGCGTGCTTGCCGGCGATGTTCAAGATGTTCTGCTGTTGGATGTCACGCCTTTGTCGATGGGCATCGAAACTTTAGGCGGGGTTGCAACTAAATTAATCGAGAAGAATACTACCATTCCGACGCAAAAGTCCGAAATTTTTTCGACGGCTGCGGAGAGCCAGACCTCGGTTGAGATTCATGTTCTACAAGGTGAACGCGAGATGGCAACAAGCAATCGAACCCTTGGCCGGTTTATTTTAGATGGAATTCCACCTGCGCCGCGTGGCATTCCGCAAATCGAGGTTGCGTTTGACATCGATGCCAACGGCATTCTCAACGTTTCGGCAAAAGATAAGGCCACTGGAAAAGAGCAGAAGATTCGAATTGAAGCTTCGACCGGGCTTTCCAAAGAAGAGATTGAGAAGATGGTCAATGACGCAAAATCACACGCAGCTGAAGACAAGAAAAAACGGGAATCGGTTGATACACGTAACCAGGCAGACCAGCTGGTCTATCAAACTGAAAAGAACATCACCGAAATGGAAGACAAGCTCAGTGCGGATGATAAATCTAAGTTAGAAGCAGCAGTAGGCAGGGTTAAAGAAGCGCTTAAGGGAGAGAATGTGGATGAAATCAAATCATCGTCCGAGGCTTTGAGCCAAGTCTGGAGTGAAATGGCCAGCAAAATGTATCAGGCCAATGAAGCTCCTGCTGACGGTGCAGAAGCTCAGGCTACAGCAGAACCCGAGGATGCAAAAGATGAAACCGTCGAGGAGGCTGATTTCGAAGTGGTTGATGATGATAAATCATCAAAGAAGTAAGCCTATTAAAAAATAACTAACTTGCCATAAGGCGGGGAATAGTTAATTTCTCGCCTTTTTTGGATCAAATATTGGTTGATTTTACTAAAATTTACTTGATTTTGAAGGATTTATTTTTAATATAGCCTACTCAGAAAAAAACAATTTAGAGGAGAGCGGAAAAAAATGAGTTTGACGAAAATAACGTCTGTTGTCACTGTTGTAGTCAGTTTAGTAATATTTTCTTGCGGTCCCGAGCTTGCAGACAAGGAGTATGAGTTAATTGAACAAGCAAAAGTTTTTGAAGATGAAGGTGATTTTAAAAATACTCTGAAGGCCTATAAAAAACTGTTGAATAAATATCCTGAAAGTACATATTCTCATGAAGCTCTATTTAAGATAGGTTCGTCATATTTTTATATGAATGATTTTGATGAAACTTCCGAGACATTTCGTCAACAATTTAATAACAACCCAAGCGGTAAATTTGATTCAGTAGCCAGATTAATGATCGAATGTGGTGAAGATAATAAAATAACTGAGGAGGAACTTCTTACTTTAGCTCAAATATGTGAAGTTGGTGAAGTTTACGAGGAAGCTATTAAAGCTTGTAAAAGAAAATTGAATGACTTTCCGGATAGTATGACTTCAGATGAAACAATAGAACGAATAGCATTCCTTTATTACAATAATATTCATGATTTCAAAAAAGCAATCGTGTATCATGAGCGCTTGATTAAGGATTACCCCGAAAGCGAGTTTGTGAGCCGGGCGCGATTTATGATTGGCTTTATTTATGCCAACAACCTGGAAAACTACGAGTTGGCTAAGCAGTGCTACAATGAATTTCTCGAGCTGCATCCTGAAAGCGAACTTAGTGAAAGCGTAAAATGGGAGCTTGAGCATTTGGGACAGGATGTTAATAGTCAGTTGGATGATTTATTTGGGAATGAAAAATCAAACGACAAATCGACTAAGTGATATTTAAGAGCTGTCAGTTTCAAGAAAGCCGAATTTATTAATCGCGAGATTTTTTTGTGTTAATTAAATTCGGCTTTTTTATGTTTAAGTGAACACAGTGAGTACAAAGAAGTAAAGATCACAAAGGTTTTTCCCCAAAGGAACTTTTGAGATTTTAATAAAATTAAATGATTTTCCTTTTGGCTCTCTTCGTTTCTCAGGCTAACCCAAAATTATCCTAACTATGGGAGTTCTGAGTCGGTTTTAACCGGATCGTTTTAACCTCTTTTTAACACTTTTACTTAGGAACTTTTACCACCTACTTAAGTATATGTATTCGATAATTTTGAGGGGATGATGCATTTTTTGTTTTCTGCTGTTTTTCTATTTTTTTTCTTTGTAAATATTTGTTTCACGCAAAGTCAGGATACTTCCGCAGTTAGTTCGTTGCTTCAAGCTGGAGCGATCAAGGCGGCTGTCCAGATAGATCTAAAAGAAGTTCCTCAAAACAGAACCGTCACTTGCACAATCAAAGTTACCTGGCAAGGGGACTTGAGTCGCTACGAGATCGAGGATATTGAAAGTCCAATCTTGACCAATTTAGAGGAGATTGGTAACTCTTCTTCTAACTGGGTTGGTGATGCAGGTGGAGTGATGCAAGCTGTGCGAACCTATGAGTATACTCTTCAGCCGATTGAGCTTGGAATGGCCTATATTGACGGTACAATTATCGAATATAAAGATACAGAATATGGCCAAACGCATCGATTGGTCACGGCTCGTATGGAAATCAGAGTTGTTAAGCCGATTAAAGAGCGAAGTTTAAAGCCATTTATTTTAGCCGCTTCCGCTTTTTTATTTTTGGCGTTGCTTGTCAGTTTAGGTTTTGTATTTCTGAAACGAAAACAAGCCCGGGAAGCCGAGTTGGAGAAGCAAGCCCAAGAGTTAATTCCAATTGAGGAGAAATACCTTGCCGACTTTAAGGAAAAGGTTGATCTTAAAAGTCAGAGTGTAGTTGAAACTTTTTCTTCTCTTTCGAAGATTTTTCGAAGCTATTTGTCTGAAAAATACCAGATCCCGGCAATGGAAATTACCACTAAGGAAATCACGGGCAAATTGAATGAGTTGGCGGTTTCTGGAAACATAATTAGCCAAGTGGACGAAATCTTGAATTCCTGTGATGTTGCAAAGTTTTCCGGAGGCCAGGGGGAGAAAAGCACCCTGGAACGCGCCCACACTCTGGTTGAAGATATTTTAAATAAAAACAAAAACTCGATGGGCGAAGATCGTTCATGACTTATTTTTCGCATTTCGCTCATCACTTCTCGTTTTCGTTTTTCGGTTTGGGAACGGGATTTGAAAAAAATAAAAGTAATGAATAATTTTTCGTTGCTAAAGAAAACCTTGAGGAGGATAAATGGCTGTTGACATTGAAGCGATAAATAAGAAAATAGAAAAGGAAAGTGAGTTCGTCGATAAAATATCTGCAGAAGTCGCAAAAGTAATTGTCGGCCAGAAATACATGATCGAGCGTCTCTTGATTGGGCTGCTCGCAAATGGTCATATTTTGTTGGAAGGTGTGCCCGGGTTGGCCAAAACCATGGCGGTCAAAACTCTTGCTGCCACTGTGCAAACGAAATTTCAACGTTTACAATTCACCCCTGATCTTTTGCCTGCCGATTTAATCGGGACTCTAATTTATGATCAAAGAAACGGAAAATTTACCACAAAAAAGGGGCCGATTTTTTCGAATCTGATTTTAGCGGATGAAATTAACCGCTCCCCGGCAAAAGTTCAATCCGCGCTTTTGGAGGCGATGATGGAACGCCAGGTCACCATTGGGGAAAACACTTTTCCTCTAGATGATCCGTTTCTGGTTCTGGCAACTCAGAACCCGATTGAGCAGGAAGGTACGTATCCGCTCCCCGAAGCTCAGGTCGATCGCTTTATGTTGAAGCTGTCGGTCGGCTACCCCAACAAAGAGGAAGAGTTGGAAATTATGCGGCGAATGACAGGCAAAGAGGTTCCGGAAGTCAAGCCCGTCGTCGAACTGAAGGATATCATTTCTGCACGTGATTTAGTCAAAGAAGTGTATATTGATGAAAAGGTTGAAAAGTACATAATCGATATTGTCTTTGCAACCAGAAACCCCAAGGATTACGGTCTGGATGATCTGCAGGACTTAATTTCTTTCGGAGCTTCTCCCAGGGCCTCGATTTATTTGCACCAAGCTGCCAAAGCTCACGCGTTTTTACGACGGCGCGGTTATGTGGTCCCGGAGGATATCCGTGCGATTGGCATGGATGTTTTGCGCCACCGCATCCTGGTAACTTACGAGGCGGAAGCAGAAGAAATCACTCCCGAGGATGTTGTTCGCAAGGTTTTGAATAAGATTGAAGTGCCGTAGAATGTTGGACATTTATTTAATGAATTTACCAAATCTGGAAGTGGCTTATGTACCAATTTCAAAACTCAAAGATTATCTACTATCGACAACTCACGCGGCCGGGAGAACGAAAGCTGAATTTTTCCGTAAATTCGGATTTAGTGAAACCAATTTAGATTTATTGAAGGAGGCTTTAATAAATAGCTCATACACAGGAAGTTACTGAAGAGGTTCCATCCCTTTATTGGAAAGAAGTAAATTATTGACGGAACAATCGGTACACCTAATGATAAGATTATAAATGTAAGAACAGTTTGGATTATAGAAAAAAATCAAACAAAACCTCGTTTTGTCACAATTTATCCGAACTGATCCTTTGATAGAGATTAAAATTATGAAAGAATTAGATTTGGTTGACTAACTCATGATATTGAAGAGCATAATCTCAAATCCGGTGATGTTGGCACAGTTGTGCATTGCTATGATGACAAAAGTGCTTTTGAAGTTGAATTCGTAACGGCAGAAGGTAAGACGATCGCAGTATTGACACTCACAACAGACAATCTCCGTCGATTTGAGAACACTGAAATCCTGCATGCGCGAGCTATGACACCGTTGGCCGCTTAGTTATGATCCCCAAAGAAATCCTTAAAAAAGTCAAGCGCATCGAGATTCAAACCCGGGGACTGGTGAACGATATCTTTTCCGGTGAATACCACTCGGTGTTTAAGGGCCGGGGCATGGAATTTTCCGAGGTGCGCGAATATCAAATTGGTGACGATATTCGGTTAATCGACTGGAATGTATCGGCACGCATGGGGCATCCGTTTGTCAAAGTCTTCGAGGAAGAGCGCGAGCTCACGGTCATACTTTTAGTTGATGTGAGTTCGTCCGCTGACTTCGGTACTGTTGAACGGATGAAGGGGGAGATTGCTATCGAAATTTGTGCTTTGCTGGCCTTCTCTGCCATTAAGAATAATGATAAGGTCGGATTGATTATTTTTACTGATCGCATTGAAAAATTCGTTCCTCCCAAAAAAGGCAAGACCCATGTTCTCCGGGTTCTTAGAGAACTTTTGTACCATGAACCTGAAGGAAAAGGCACGGACATTTCACTTGCACTCGAATACTTGAGCAGAATCATCACGCGGCGCTCGGTGGTTTTTCTTGTGTCGGATTTTATTTCTGATGATTATCAGAAGGCCATGCAGATAGCCAATAAACGCCACGATTTAGTGGCGATTACCATTACCGACCCGCGGGAGATTGAGTTGCCAAATATCGGCTTGGTTGAATTGGAGGATGCCGAAACCGGCGAAATTATCATGCTCGACACGGCGGATTCGACAATAAGACAAACTTTTACACGGATAACTTCAAACTCAAGAGAGGAACGGGACAAAAATTTGCGCTCTATGAATGTGGACAGCATCGATATTCGCACCGACGTTTCGTACATTGAGCCGTTGATCAAGTTCTTTCGGATGCGTGCCAGACGTTTCCGATAATTTAGAGGGGAGGGTTTTGCGATGAGTTATAAAAAATTGAATTTTTCGCTGTTACTAATCTTGGTTGCAGGGGCGGGTTGCCAAAATGCCCCACAACCCAAGTTTGACGGAACGAAAATTCGCGGGTATGCCAGCGCTTTGTACAACCGAGAACTTTACCAGCAGGCAGTGAGTCAGTACAATTTTTATGTAGACAATTATACCCTCGACGATTCCGAGGCTTCGCAGATAAATTACACCATCGGCAATATTTATTTTGAACGCGTGCATGACTATGAAAACGCTCTAACTTACTTTTTAAAGATTAAACACCTTTATCCTGAAAGCGAATTATTGGATGAAGTGAACAAAAAGATGGTTGAGTGCCTGGAACGGCTTCAGCGTTCCGCCGACGCCCAGCAAGTCCTTGAAGAGGCGACGCTTTTGGATCCGTCGCAGGCGCAAGCAAGCCGGCCGGGAGATGTGATTGCTAAAATTGGCAAACGCCGGATCACTAATGGCGATTTGGACCACGAAATTTCTCTCTTGCAGCCTTACCAGCAAGCGCAATTAAGTGGCAAACGTAAAAAGGTGGAATTTCTTAAAAAGTTTATTGCAAGTGAATTACTTTATAATACGGCCAGGAGAAAGGGATTAGAGAAAGATAAAGAGGTCATTGAGGCAACCTTCCGGGCGAAGAAAGGTTTCATGGTTGACAAACTTTTGGCAGAAGAGATTTCAAAAGAAGTGGATATTAATGAATCAGACGTTGAACTTTATTATAAAGCAAATAGAGAGCAATATGGCGAAAAAGACGGCAATGGCGAAGTGGTTCGTACAAAGCCATTTGATGAAGTAAGAATACAAGTGATGCAGGATCTTATTCGTGAGAAGCAGCAAGAGGCCTATGACCGCCTGGTTCAAAGGATGATGCGGGCAGAAGCCGTAGACATTTATGATGACAAAGTGAAGTAAACCTCTCCTTTTGTCATTTTGGCCCCGACCTTCGGGAGAGAAATCTTGTGATGAATTAAGTATGAATTGAAATGATAAAAGGAAAATAATTGGCGTACAAGATGAGACATAAATTCAACTTTTTTTTTGCATTCGCCTTATTTTTTCCGACAAGCTTCGCATATACACAAGAAAGCTTAATCTCAATTGATTCTAAAATAGATAAGCACACGATTACCATCGGCGATTTGGTAACCTATTCAATTATTGTCACTCACGCTGCCGAAGTTCAGGTTGAACTGCCGGAATTGGGCGCCAATCTTGGAGCTTTTGAGATTAGAGATTACACGGTTCATGAACCTGTTTTCGAAAATAATAAGTCGGTAGAACAGGTTGATTATGTTATCTCTACTTTTGATGTGGGAGAATTCGAAATTCCGCCGTTGAGTTTTTATTATTCTTTCCCGCCGGACTCCACAAAACATGAGCTGAAAACCAGAAAACTAAAAATTCTTGTCGAAAGCCTGAAGCCCAGCGAAGAAGGCGATATCCGCGGTATTAAAGACCCTCTCGTTTTACCAAGGAATTACCGCAAATGGATTATCTGGGGAAGCATCGGTTTTGCTTCGTTGATTTTAGCAGGCGCTTTATTTTATATCTGGCGCAGAAAACGTGCAGGCAAAGGTTTGCTGCCTGAAAAAATTGTGCCGTCACGACCTGCACATGAAATCGCTTTGGAGGAATTAACTGCTATAAAGGAATCTTCTTTACTGCAGGAAGGTAAAGTTAAAGAGTTTTATGTTCAAATTTCCGAAGTAATTCGCCGGTACGTCGAAGGCCGTTATTTCATAGTTGCAATGGAATTGACCACCTTCGAATTAATAGAAAATCTGCAACGTTCTGAAATTTCTGCAGAAGAAATTGAAATGTTCCATGAATTCCTCATCACCTGCGATTTGGTTAAGTTTGCTAAGTACAAGCCAACCAGTGCTAAAAATTCAGCAAACCTTGACGAAGCTTTTGAAATCGTCGAACGAACAAAGCTGGTTTATGAAGAACCGGAAGAGTTAGAAACCGAGGCATCCCCAAAAGATGAAAGCCCCTTAAATGATGAAGAACAATTGGCGGAACCCGTAGAGGAACAGAAGTAGATGTTGACGTTTGCGAATCCAGGTTTATTATCCCTTTTTGTCTTAATACCGATCTTATTATTTTGGTATTTCAAATGGAATAAAAAACGCTTTGGTACTTTACGCTATTCAAATCTGGGCGTGGTGAAATCCGTTGAAAAATTTTCGAGCAAAAAGAAATACCGCCATCTTCCTTTTGTTCTTCGTCTTTTAGCTATTTCTCTTTTAATTCTCTGTTTTGCCAGACCCCAGTCCAGTCACACAGAAGAAGAAGTGATCACCGAGGGGGTTGATATTGTCTTAGCTCTCGATATTTCCAGTAGCATGTTGGCCGAGGACTTTAGACCGAATAACCGGTTAGAAGCAGCGAAACTAGTGGCTAAGAATTTTATTCAAGGAAGAAAAAACGACCGAATTGGAATGGTGGTATTTGCCGCCAAAAGTTTCACACAGTGCCCCCTGACTCTGGATTATGGAATTCTACTCAATTTTATTGATGAAGTGGAAAGCGGTATGATTGAGGATGGGACTGCGATTGGGATGGCAATTGCCAATGCCGCGAACCGGCTTCGCGACAGCAAAGCCAAGAGCAAGATCGTTATTCTTTTGACGGATGGACAAAACAATAAGGGGCAGCTCGATCCGATTACAGCCGCTAAAGTCGCTCAAGCGTTTGACATCAGAATCTACACCGTAGGTGTCGGTAAACGAGGCACAGCGCTTTATCCGGTCGATGATCCGATCTTTGGGAAACGATATGTGCAAATGCCCGTTCAAATAGATGAAAAGACTTTGAAAGCAATTGCTAAAATAACCAAAGGTAGTTACTACAGGGCAACAGATAAAGAAAGCCTTGATAAAATTTTTCAGGAAATCGATCAACTGGAAAAAACCAAAATCGAGATAAAACAATTCTCACGTTTCAAAGAATTGTTTTCAACATATTTGTTTATGGCCTTAGGTCTCATAGTCGTTGAGGTTGTGCTGACAAATACTAAATTTCGAAAGATCCCGTAAAATTAGCTTAACCACAAAAACACAAAGTTTCACAAAGAATTAAATTGTATGGGTATTGGAAATTCGCAATCGACACAGACCAAAATATATTTTGATTGTTTTAATAGTGCTCAAAATTAGAAATAAATCTTAGATATGACCTTAGTGCCCTTTGTGGTTAAATAAATTACTCAGAATAATATGCTCAGATTTGCCGACAACGAATATTTCTTATTTTTGCTTCTAATTCCTGTATTTATCGGATTTTACTATTTTGTGTTCAAATGGAAAAAGCGAGCCTTAGCTCGTTTTGGCAACCTCGAACTCGTGAATAAATTGAGCGAATCCACAAGCCGCGGCCGTCAAATAGGCAAAGCAGTGCTGCTCATTTGTGGGGTTTTATTTATGACCCTCGCGCTCGCCCGTCCTCAAATCGGGACTCGTTTGGAAGAAGTCAAAAGGGAGGGCGTCGATATTTTCGTGGCTTTAGATGTTTCTTTCTCGATGCTCGCTGAGGATATTCAACCGAGCCGGCTTGCCAAAGCCAAACATGAAATTGCTGCATTTATTGATTTGCTTCAAGGTGATCGAATCGGGCTTATATCATTTGCCGGCGAAGCATTTATCCAGTGTCCGCTTACTTTGGACTACGGCGCCGCCAAGACCTTTCTGGAAATTATGGATCCAAGCCTGATTCCAGTGCCCGGGACAAATCTAAGCGCTGCAATTGCATTAGCAATAAAAAGTTTTGAATCAAAGGAACGAAAGTACAAGGTTTTGGTTCTCATTACGGACGGTGAAGATCACGGCGATAAGACTGAAGAGTATGCGAAAACGGCGGATAGAGAAGGCGTGATTATTTTCACAGTTGGAATCGGTTCTGCCAAGGGCGTGCCAATTCCTTTGTATGATCAAAGAGGCGTTAAAAAAGGTTTTAAAAAAGATCAAAAGGACGAAGTTATCCTGACCAAATTAGATGAGTTGGCGTTGCAGAAAATTGCTCTGACCACCGGAGGAAAATTCTATCATTCAACCACGGGTGAAACAAAGCTTGAAAAAATTTATGGAGAAATTTCAAAGATGGAAAAAAAAGAACTGGCCTCGATGAAGTTTTCGCAATACGAGGATAGATTTCAATACGTTCTTGGTTTTGCGATTTTACTGCTGGTTTTGGAACTCGTTATTTCTGAGAGGGTCAAAACCGGACAAGAATGGCGCGGAAGATTTGAGTAATTATTTTAGGAGAAAGTAAATGCGGAAGACGATTTTTCTTTTAATTGTGAATATGCTTTTTGCAATTTCAGCTTTTGCACAAAGCGGCCACAAGCAAGTGACTGAAGGCAATAAACTCTATGCCGAGGAAAAATACGACGAAGCCAACAATAAATACCGAGATGCCCTGATTGAAAATCCGGAGTCGCCAATCGTTAATTTTAATATCGGGGACGTACAATATAAAAAACGTAATTTTGAAGAGGCCATTAAGTCCTATGAAAAATCCACGTCCTCTGACGATATCTCTTTGCGGTCAAAAACCTACTATAACATTGGCAATACGCTTTATAAAATGGCCAAACTGCCCGAAAGTATTCTGGCCTATAAGAAGGCGCTTGAATTAAATCCTGAAGATGAAGATGCTAAATACAATTTGGAATATGTGAGAGCAAAACTCAAAGACAACTCAGAAAAGCAACCTCAGGAAAATCAACAACAGGAGCAACGAGAAGAGCAACAACAGCAAGATCAACAGAATCAGGACACGGAACAGAATTCTGAAGAGGAGCAGCAAGAACAGCAGGATGAGCAGGAACAGGAGCAAAGTTCCGAGGAGCAGCAAAACCCAGATCAGCAGCAGGAGGAACAACAGCAAGAGCAAGCAGCTGAACCAAAAGAAATTTCTAAAGAAGACGCCGAAAGGCTTTTGAATGCCCTACAAAACGAAGAAAAGGATTTATTAAAAGAACAGAAACCCAAGAGGCGAGGGCGACCCTTTAGAGGGAAAGATTGGTAAAACATGTATGTCGGAAATTTTCCGAAGGATTTCTGACAATTCAATTTGTCAATTTGGTCTTCAACCATCATTGACCTGTAAAACAAAGGCGATTTAATTTTATTATGAACAAAGAGAATCAATTGTCTGTTTTAGCTTCACTCACCTGCATTCTATTTTTTGTTTCAAGCCAGGCTTTCGCCCAGGATTTGGAGATAAAAGCCTATGTAAATAAATCCTCAGTTGGACTGAATCAGCAGTTTGAGTTTAGCGTCGAATTGTCCGGTTCGGACGCACAAAGAGCCCCTGACCCTTCGGTGCCTGATTTAGATGGATTTGCTTCTTACATCGGCACCAGCAATTCAACGAATATGCAATTTGTAAACGGCCGGATGTCTGTCACTAAAACTTTTACACATCATTTTTTAGCATCTACTGAAGGTAAGTTTCAAATCCCGGCCATTGCTGTTGAATACAAAGGCGAGACATATTCAACAGATGTTATCAAAATTGAGATTGTCAAAGGGGCGGTACCTCCGCCAGGAACTTCCGGCACCCGAGGTTCCTCAAATGATCCGTTGGATTTATCTGAGCAATTGTTTCTAAAAGCTTCAGTTGATAAACAGCGTGTTTACCAGAATGAATCGGTTATTATCAGTTATAAAATTTATACGGCTGTGAAGGTGACGAATTATGGTCCTGTTTCTCAATGGCCCAACACCGTTGGATTTTGGTCCGAGGAGTTTGAAATGCCGCAACGCTTGACCTCATCCACTGAATTTGTTAATGGCCGCCGGTATCAAGTATATGAAATTAAAAAAATGGCTCTTTTCCCCCAGGGCCCGGGACGGAAAACTTTAGAGCCTATGGGTATCGAATGTGAGGTACAGTTACCCCGCCGAAGGCGTCGTAGCCGGGATATATTTGATAGTTTTTTCGACGATCCATTTTTTCGGAATACCAAACGGATAAGCATCCAATCAAACCCGGTTGCAATTGAAGTCATGCCGCTCCCCGAAAAAGGTAGGCCGAGCGATTTTTCTGGAGCTGTCGGGCGGTTTTCAATCAACTCTTCCGTTGACAAAACTGCGGTAAAGACAAATGAGGCCATTACCCTTAAAGTAAATATTTCGGGAACAGGAAATATCAAGATAGTTCCGCAGCCACAAGTTGATTTTGCATCGGATTTCGAAGTGTACGATCCGAAAATTAATGAAAGCATTCAAAGAAACTCCGGCCAAATCTCAGGTTCTAAATCATTTGAGTATGTGATCATCCCTCGGTTTCCGGGTCAGCACACGATTAAACCCGTTTCGTTCTCCTATTTCGATTTATCGTCAAAAACCTATCGGACGATATCTACAGATGCAAAAAAGATTTCGGTTGCTAAAGGCGATGATCAATTTGTTAATGTTGGCATCGGTACTTCTAAGGAAGATGTGAAATTTATCGGGAAAGATATTCGCTATATCCAAACACGAATTCCGGAATTTCAAAGAAAAGGCGATGTATTTTATAAAAAAACGTTTTTTTATGTTATTCTCGTATTCCCTCTCATTATTTTAGGAACTTCTTTTGCTAATCGGGCACATTTAGACAAGTTGAGCTCAAATGTCGCTTACGCCCGCAGCCGAAAAGCGAATCAAATGGCCCTGAGACGGTTGAGAGACGCAAACAAACAAATGAAAGCAAATAATACATCTGGATTTTACGGAGAGGTATCAAAAGCGCTAGTGGGATTCATTGGGGACAAATTGAATGTGGCGTCGGCCGGTCTCATCACCGACGAAGTTGACAGGATGCTTCACGATCAGAAGATTGACGAAAATACTGTTTCCGACTATCTTGATTGTTTAAAAACGTGTGACTATAAACGATTTGCTCCAAGTGATTCAAATAAGGTGGAAATGAATGATTTCTTTGAAAAGACAAAAAAAGCGATTGTTAACTTAGAAAAAGAAATTTGAAAAACATGCAATTTGAAAAATGTTTTAACCATTTTGCAATTTTAACCCTGTCAATCCTTTGTTTGGCAAGCGGTCTTCTCGCAAATGATGTGGAAGTTTTTTTTGTGAAGGGGAACGAGTTTTATCAGGATGGCAATTATAAAGGTGCGATCGAAGAATTCGAGAAGATTCTAAATTCAGATTATGAAAGCTGGGAAGTCTACTATAATCTAGGTAATGCCTATTTTAAAGATGGACAAACCGCAAAAGCAATACTCAACTTCGAACGGGCAAAGAAATTACATCCAAAAGATGAGGACATTAATTACAATTTAGAGTTGGTTAATCTGGCGATCGTTGATCGAATTCAAGAGTTGCCACAGTTTTTTCTTTTTAAGTGGCTTTCAAATATTGCCCATTCGATTAATTTAAAAGTGCTCGGCGGAATTACGGTTTCATTGTACTTACTACTAATTTTGATCACCATTTTTAGAATTTATCTAAAGTCACCGCAATTGAAAAGAACCGTTTTTGTCTCTCTAATTGCTGCCTCGATCACTTTGACAGTCTTCACAGGACTTTTTGTAATTAGGATTTTTGAGACTGAAACCAAAGTTGAAGCCATCGTTATAAAAGATAAGGTGGATGTTAAAAGTGCGCCCGGCGGCCTGACAGAAGTTTTTACTCTGCATGAAGGCGTTAAAGTACAAATAAAAGATCACTCGGAGAATTGGGTGAAGATTCGTCTTGCAGATGGAAAGATAGGTTGGTTAGAAACGAAAGTTTTAAAACAAATATAAAGTTAGGCTAACCCGCCCGGATAAATGCCCTCAATTGATTTCCAAAAAATTAAAGCGGATTTCCGTTCTCAATTTTCAATCAACATCAAGAAAGCACTTGTTATTACACTCGTGTTTTTTATCCTGTTGGTCTTTATTTCCCCTCGAATAAAGCTCAGCATTAAGGAGGTCGTGCAGCCAAACATTATCATCAATGTTGAGAATATCCCGATCACGCGTCAAACCAGAATGAAGCCGCCGCCGCAAAAGCCGACTGTGCCCATCCCTTCAGAGGATGAAACCATTCCGGAAGATGCGACCATTGAGGAAACCACGCTTAAATATACGAATATTTTTGACGATTCTCCGGGTATCCCCGGAACAAACATCACCCCGCCGAAACCTATCGCCTGGGTTTTCCCGGAATATCCGAAAGAAGAAAAGAAAAAAGGCGTGCATGGGGTGGTGAAATTGAGTATTCATATTGATAATAAAGGCAAAGTTGTTGAAGTGATTGTTCTTGATAATACTACGAGCAGCGAAAAATGCGCCCAGGCGGCCGTCGAGGCTGCATATGGGAGCCGTTTTCGCCCTGCCAAAGAAGGAAATCGCGCCGTTAATTTCTGGATTACCCAACCTTACCGATTCGCTATTAAGAATTGATTGGTAACTTTGTTGCCAGTTGCCGTTAATTCCATTTCCAGTTTTAAATATCGCCCAGTTAATAATCTTAGTAACTTTGAACTAATTAGCTTGATAAGCTGTTAAATTTATTGAACTCATTTCCTAAATTCTCATTTATCAAAAGAGTGGCATATCATTTGCGTAACTTTTCGTAGATTTAACGCTAATAATTTGCATAATGTGAGGAGAAAAAAATGAAATTGCGCATAACTAACAATCTAATCTTGAATGGCTTGATATTCGTTTCGTTGCTATTCTTCTCCGGTTGTTATACTCAGCTTGCGAAGCCTGATTCGAATAGGGCAGTTCAAGATACCTATACGGAAGAGTCAGTGGACTATTATGAAGATGAAGAGTACGGTGAAGAGTACGAGGATTATGAAGAGTACGAAGATTACGAAGAAGGTGATATCGAGGATTACGATGAAGTGCACATAACGCGTAGATATTATAACGACATCTACGTTTATGGCGGCTATCCTTCTCCCTGGTATTACGATCCTTTTTATGATCCTTACTTTTACGATTCGTATGCACCGTATTCAAGTCATGTTTCCATTCATATAGGGTACCGTGATCCATTTTTCATGGGTTACCATCGTCGATATTATGATCCTTTTTACGATCCATTCTTTTCTGGATACTATGGTTCTCGGTATTCTTTCGGTTATACCAGCGGTTTCTACTTCAACGGTGGGTGCCTTAGATCAGGTTCGTACGGCTATTACGGAAATTACTACCCAGGGACAACTGTTGCAACGGTCCGCAGTGTTCCAACAAAACAGCGTGATTTTACCCGACGCGGCCGTAGAGGCTCCGATTTTGGGTACGAACGCTCACGAGATGACAATTATACGCCTGTCTCAACGGTTTCATCAGGAACATCCCAGGGTCAGAGTATTACCAAAGAAAGTGCATCCAGTCAAGACCGTATAAAAAGACGGAAAAGAAGATCTGAGTCAAGTGATCAAGGAAGGAGAGGTAAACGAATTGAGAGAATCGGCAAAAGTTCTGATGAAGGGCGAGACTCGAATGACCGAGGTGATTCCGAAATAAAATCAAAAAGAAGAAACAGCAGCGATGAAAGAAACGAGGCCGTAAAGCCCCGGAGAAGCAGAACCGATAAATCAAAAAGTTCTGTTTCGAGAAGATCGAAGAACAGTAGAAGCAGGTCTAAATATAGCAAAAGGCCGTCAAAAGACGGTAAAGCCTCGCCAGGTAAAAGTGTAAAGAAAAGAAATTCGAGCAGAGGATCATCTAAATCCCAGAGCAGTCCGAAAAGAAGCTATAAATCGGGCGGCTCTAAGCCGAGCAATAGTTCTGGTGGCAGCAGGAAAAGCTATAGTGGCGGTAGTAGTAAAAGCAGTGGTTCATCAAAATCTTCGGGGAGGTCATCTTCTTCCCGCAGAACCAAGAGACGCTAATTTGTAGCTAAATTTACCAACGGAGCGGTGAAAATGAGGATAAATATGAAAGTCGTAAGTAAGTTGTTGGCTTTTGGTCTTTTAATGTGTGTGCTGAAAAGTAGTTCAGCTCAAGATGTCTTCCCGCCGGAAGAAATCTTCTCTTTAGGGATGCAGCTTGGAACCGGGGCAAGAGCTATTGCCATGGGCGGGGCCTACACCTCAGTTGGCGGCGACTTTTCTGCTTCTTTCTGGAATCCCGCCGCCCTTGCAGATATTAGACGTGTCGAATTTTACGGCTCGCTCAGTCACCTGATGCGGCAAAACAGAGTCGAATTTTCTGATATTCCATTTAATCCAACCATTAATGAGAATGAAGAAAATTTTACCAGGTTTAATGACCTGGGTCTGGCTTACCCGGTTCCAACTCAGCAGGGCAGTTTAGTCTTCTCGTTTGGTTATAACCGTGTCAAATCCTATGACTCCAATTTTGACTTTCGGGCTTTCAATTTCAGTCCGGATGATTCAGTGAACCAGGCCTGGAAGGAGCTGGAAACCGGCAGCTTAAATACATGGACAGCCTCCGGTGCAATGGCTGTTTCACCAAACATGTCGGTTGGCATCGGACTTAATTTCTGGACTGGCGGCAGTGATTTTCAAACAACATTTAGAGAAGTAGACATTGACGATATTTATGCCGACTTTGAAAATTTTACCAGAGATGATGGTCTCAATACAAATATTTCAGGCTTCAACGTAAAGATCGGTGGTCTCATCAAGCTGCCTCTTTTGCGACTCGGAGCCACGATCTCAACTCCAATTACATTTAAAGTGAAAGAAGATTTTTTCACCTCTGAGAAACTGCTCGATGATAACCTGGATTTAGCAGAAGAATTTTTTGACGAAGGATTTTTTGAATATAGAATTAAATCCCCCTGGACGTTTACTGGCGGCGCTTCATTGAATCTTTTGAATTTCGTTTTTTCCGGAGACGTCGAGTATAATGATTGGACACAAATTAAATACAAGAGTGAACCTCCTTTTGCAGGTGTGACTGAAACTGAAGCAAATCTCTCAATCCGGGATAACTATCGGGCCACGACGCGAATTCGATTGGGGGGAGAATTTACCTTGCCGTTGACGGGACTAAGTTTCCGGGCAGGTTATTTCAGAGACCCATCCATGTTTAAAGATGTTTCCTCCGATGAAGATAAACAGTTTTATTCAGCGGGTATTGGCTTTTTAGTGGACAAACAGGTTCGACTTGATGTGGCGCTCGTGCATGGATTTTGGAAGAACTTTAATCAGGGCCTGCCGGGAACGGACGATATAAACGATTATGTCGAAGATATTAAAGTCAATAAAGCTTTTGTGTCCCTGGCTTTTCGTTTGTAACTTTTGAGAGGTTAATATAGCTTTTTAGAAGGAGGACCGATGATCAAATTCAGCTTAAGATTTGCCTTTTTAATTATCTTGTTAGCCGGTTGCGCCACCACGTCGAATATCAAAAAAGAAGATCGGGTTACCATTCTGCTCAAAGACGGTACAAAAATTAAAGCCCAGGTAACCGGTATTTCCAATAGCACGATAGCTTTCGAAGCAATCGATCGCAAAAAAGCCTACGACTATGGTGAGGTGATTCAACTGAACCTTGTTCGTGGAATTAGAATGCCGAATGGTGCGATTCTTTCGGTAAAAGAGTATGATGCCGTTCGCAAAGGTGGCGAACCCAAAGCCTCGAAAAGAAAACCAAAGAGAGTAGCCAAAGCTGACCGGCGTGTCTCAAAGAGTTCAGAGTCTCAATATGAAGAGCTCAAAAATAAGCCGATCAGCGAGATGACGGACAATGAATTTCAGTTCTTCATGATGATGAAAGAAAAAGAATTGGAAACAGAGAAGGAGTTCGTTGTCAGAAAACCTGAAGTGACAATGAGAAATAATAACCCGTCTCGCCAATTTGATCAGCAATTGGAAGAGCTTGTAGATTCAATGATCCGGGCCGGAATTGCACCTAATTACCTGACTTACTTAAAAGGCAAAGAAAACCAGAGAAGAAGCTTAACTCGTTTTGAAAAGGAAATTATAAGCCTCATCGAAAACCACCCCACCTGGCAGGATCAAGTAGATGATTTAGAATATTTAAATCGGACGGCAAAAAAAGCGCTTACAAGGGCATATCTCTACAATCCTGACGAATTAGAAAGAAACTTACATTTATCATTCGATCCCGATGTTGAAATGGACTATGTTAGTTTGATGAGGCAGCTGCACCGCCAATTTGGTGAGAATGTTCGGATGCGCGATTTCAGAATTTTTGTTGATGTCTTCGGTGAAAGCGGTGCCGGTGCCGTAAAAGAAATCCTGGAAAATTATTCCACCTGGCAGTTTGTATTGAGTCAAGATACCACTCTGGTAGATAAATAAAATCTCCTCCTCCAGTAAAAAGGCAAGTGTAAGAAATTCACTTGCCTTTTTTTGTTTACTATTCTCTCGACGAGTTGTGCTAAAAAGTTTTTGCAATTCTTGGCAGGAGTCTGTATATTCCAGAAGGCCTGCTATCAATAACATCCCAGTGACAATTTGAGGTTCTATGAGATCTTCACGTGATTTGCATTTAATCCTGCTTTGTATCATACCGCTTGTTTCTTATTATCAAGTCTTCGCGGAAATCAAATTTTCCAGCCGTGAATTCTATCGCCAGGGTCTGCTGCTTGCCAGTGAGGGAAAAACAGAATCTGCAATCGATGCCTTTAAAACCGCTGTTAAAAAAGATGGTAAGTTTGCCGATGCTTATCATCAACTCGGTCTTGCCTATATAAAGATCGGTACGATTGAAAGTAGAAAGCAGGCTACCTTCGCTTTGAAGAGGGCGTTGAAGTTGGATAAAATGAATATCCAATATCATTTGGATATGGCCAAGCTTTCATTAAAGAAAGGAATGAAAGGGGAAGCGAAAAAGAACTTTGAAAAAGCTTTAAAGCTTGACCCTGCAATTGCCGAAGCTTACTACCATCTCGGTCTTTTAAAAGAACAGGAGATGCTTTGGTACAAAGATTTGATTAGTCCGCAAGATGAAGGAATACTCTTTACTTTTAATAAATATGCAAATGAAGATCTGCGCGATGCAAAGAAATACTTTGCAAAGGCCATTGAGTCAGATCAGGATTTTGCCTTAGCTTATTATCATTTGGCGCTCATCCAATTTGAACTTTCTGATTATTCTGCCATGGCAGACAACCTTGAAAAAGCGCTCGAAGTTCAGCCCGACAATAAAGATTTTTATCTTTTTCTCGGATCGGCTTATCACCGGATGAATGATTATTTTTTAGCGAATCAAAACTTCGACTTTGCCAAGCATTATATGTCCGACGAAGAATTCTCTCTTTTTGAGTCTGTGTCTACCGTTTTGGAGCCCGAAGAAAACAAACAGTATACTGCTTTAAATTTGATTAAAAAAAACGATTACCAGAGAAAATTTTGGAAGCAGCGGGATCCCCTTTTTATGACAGAATTTAATGAGCGAGTGCTGGAACACTACAGTCGCTTTGCTTACGCCAATTTGAGATTTGGCTATCCCGAAAAAGGGATAGTGGGTTGGAAAACGGATCAAGGAAAAGCGTACATTCGCTTTGGTCCACCCAAATCAAAATTTAGAACCCGTCCCAAACTAAACAGTACTTTAAACAGCGGCGGTGGTTATCCAATTGTTCCTTCTCAGGAAAATTGGAACTACGCAGATTTCAATCTGGTTTTCGAGGATGAAACTTTAAATCGTCGTTATAAATTTAAGCGGCACTTGGATCCTGACCAGGATTCCAAGCTCATTTTTGAACAACTAATTAAACAAGTTCCCGAGTCCTATGAACTTGACATCGAAGGCTCCCCTTTTAAAATTCCCCATCAGATAACTCAATACATGGGTGAGAATGGGCAGACAAAAATAGCATTGGATTTCGGAATCCCTCGTGATAAAGTCACGCTTAACTACGCCAATGTTTATTTAAAAAAAGGATTCTTTGTCTTTGATGCCGATTGGAATGATATCGCAAAAAAGGTTGAGAGTCGAAGAATCCCCTTAAGTGATCAGCTTGGTGTTAAGGGTTCACCATTCATAATTGATAGACACGAGTTTCAACTTGCGCCGGAGTCGTATAAAATTTCCCTCGAACTGGTGGATGAAAGTTCAGGTAACATTGGTAAATTCCGCCGGGAATTAAATGTACGAAACTTTGATCCGAATCGTCTGGAGATTAGCGATTTACTGCTGGCGGATAATATTCAAGCAGATTCATCCTCTCAGGACGAAAACGCGAATCTTAAAATACTTCCAAACCTTTTTCGCAGATTCGCGCCCGGACAATCGATTTTTGTATATTTTGAATCTTACAACCTCGACCTGGATGAAGGCGGCTTCTCACACTACACCGTTGAAACCATTCTTCGATCGGTCAAAAGTCAAAAGAATGCATTTGCAAAATTTGCTGCGAGTGTTGGCGGACTTTTTGGATTGGGTAACGCCAAGCAGACGGAAGTCAGTACTTTATATGAATACCAGGGGAATTCGACCATGGAACCGACGCACAGTTCTGTGCGTTTAGCTGATACAAAACCCGGTCAGTATATTTTGGTGATTCGTGTAAAAGACATACAAAGCAATAAAACTGTTGAAAAGAGTATCACATTTGAAATAGTTAAACACACAAATAAAAAAGGATGAAGCAATGAAAGGGCATAATTTTAAAGCATTGTGGATAGGTTTACTGGGTTTCTTCTTTTTGCTTTTGTTTAAAACGGCCTCTTTTACCGAGGATAAAAGTACGCAGTTTCAACTATTTAGTACCAGCAACGTTTATGGCTATTTAAAACCCTGTGGCTGAAAGCTAAACCCGATTGGTGGACTGGCTCGGCGGGCCGGCTATATAAAACAAGTTAAGCAAGATGATCGTTTTCAACTGTTGGTTGACTGCGGCGATTTTGGCAGTACCAAAGTTAAGTCGCAGATTTTCAAAGTTAATTACTTACTAACCGGGATGGCCCTCTTAAACTACGATGCCATTAACCTGGGCGAAAAAGATTTACAGTACGGCTCTGAATTCCTAAGTGAAATAAGAAAAATGCATAAGTTACCTTTTGTTTCGGCCAATGTTTATAAATATGGAACCGAAGAACTTTTTGCTGAGCCCTATTTAATTAAACAAAAAGGGAATCTTAAAATCGGTATTTTCGGAGTGACCACCCAAAGTGGTGCACGTCATTTGGTCAAACCATCGACTGGTTTTGAAGTAAAAGATCCCATGGCAGCAGCGCAAAAATCTGTTAATGAATTAAGACAAAAATGCGACGTGGTAATTGCCCTGGCGCATTTAGGACTTAACGGAGCAAAAGAGTTAGCACAAAAAGTGAACGGTATCGACATTATCATTAGTGGGCATGATACTCAGAGGACGCAAAAGCCGGCGCAGATTGGAAAAACGGTTGTGATGCAAACGGGTTCTAAAGGTCAATACTTAGGCCATTTGGAGTTTAAATTTGCTTCTAATTCTGTTTCTCTTGTTGAAGGAAAGTTGGTTACTCTGAATGATCAAATCCCCGATGATCAGAAATTAGCCAGGTTGATTTCGAAGTTCGATAAATCTTTTATAAGCAGTTACCCGCTTCAAAGTTCGAAAGCTATTGATGATTTCAGTTTGCTAAGCGAACGCTCTTGCGTACAATGCCACCGCAAGGAACATCGCCAGTGGAGTTCCACGTTGCATCGCAAGGCCTGGCAAAGCTTGATTGATAAACAGCAAACAGGGGACGCAGAGTGCCAGCAATGTCATACAACCCTGTTTAAGCAGTCCAACGGGTTTTCAACCGTCTTTGAAACCCCTGACTTGGTGAATGTTCAGTGCGTCGATTGCCACAATTTGGCTGAGGATAGTCCCAAAGAACATATTAACAAATTTAGAAGGAGGAGAGTTGCTGCCTCTACTCAGACTAATGGTAAGGCTAACTTTAAGCCGGTCACGGAAGCAACATGTTTGCCATGCCATAATAAAGAGAGCAGCCCAAATTTTAGCTATGAAGAAGCCTTGCTTAAAGTAACTCACTAATTTTTACTTATTGAATATTTCTTTTGATAAGGGAGGGCTTTTTTTTGCTTTCCCTTTTTTAATTAAATTTACTCGCACTCAGGAGTTGACAAAACAAGCGGGATTGGTTATATTAAATTGTTTTTACTTAAATTGAATTTCTAAGGAACAATAGGTGCCTTCTAATTTCTCAAGTTTTGATATTGCCGGCTTAGTCCTGATTGAGCCCAAAGTTTTTAAGGATGAAAGAGGCTTTTTTTTTGAATCATACAAGTATTCCGAGTTCAAAAACAACGGTATTCCCGATACATTTGTGCAAATCAACCGATCGACTTCATCTGCCGGTGTGATTAGAGGACTTCATTATCAGCTCCCTCCGTTTGGTCAAGGTAAACTGGTTAGCTGTATTAAAGGCGAAGTTTTTGACGTTGCTGTAGATATAAGAAAGAATTCGCCGACCTTCGGTAAATGGCATGGGGTTATTCTCAGCCATCAGAATAAAAAAATGTTGTTTATTCCGGAGGGATTTGCACATGGATTTTATGCAATGCAAGAAGCTGAGGTGATGTACCAAACAACGAGTGAATATGCACCGAAGTCCGAAAGAGGAATTATTTGGGATGATCCGGAATTGAACATTCAATGGCCGGATGGACCCAAAATGACCTCTGGAAAAGACAAAGTATACCCGTTGTTAAAAAATGCAGAAGTTTTCGAGTAATCAAAAAATTAAAAATCCGGAACGTTCAAATGAATTTAGAAATATCAGATAAAGTTGCTCTGGTGGCTGCCTCAAGCCAGGGTCTTGGAAAAGCGGTGGCTATGGGTTTTGCGCAGGAAGGCGCAAAAGTGGTGATTTGTGCCCGCAATAAAGAAAAATTAGAAGCTGTAAAAAAGGGAATTGAGTCCCAAACAAAATCTGAAGTTTTGGCTGTGCGGACGGATCTGACCAAAAAAGAGGATATTGAAAATCTGGTTGCCGAGTCGATTAATAAATTTAATTCAATCGATATTCTTGTCAATAATGCAGGCGGGCCTCCCGCCGGCTTCTTTGCGGATATGACCGATGAAAATTGGCAGAAAGGCGTAGACCTGACTTTGATGTCTTCGGTTCGTCTCACTCGAGAAGTTTTGCCTTACATGAGAAAGAACAAGTGGGGACGTATTATTAATATTACCTCAGTTTCGGTGAAGCAGCCAATTAATGAGCTGCTTTTGTCCAATAGCCTGCGTTTGTCGATTTTAGGCTGGGCCAAAACACTGGCGAACCAGGTTGCTGCTGAAGGAATTTTAATTAACAATGTTTGTCCCGGTTG
The DNA here is from genome assembly GCA_022562085.1 of candidate division KSB1 bacterium. Classification (NCBI taxonomy): domain Bacteria; kingdom Pseudomonadati; species Candidatus Zhuqueibacterota bacterium. The sequence continues at coordinate 32,667 of JADFPY010000009.1, forward strand.
GACTCGCACTGATCGGGTTGTCGAAATATTTGAAGCTCGCGCAAAAGGCCAGGGGACGACTCCTGAGAAAATCGAAGCCGGTATCACCCGAGGAATTCCCATGGGGCGTTTGGGCAAGCCGGAGGAGCTGGCAAATTTAGTGGTTTTTCTGGGGTCTGAAATGGCGAGTTACATTACCGGTGTTTCCGTCCAGGTTGATGGCGGGTCGGTACAAGGGCTCTATTAACAAAACTTTGTTGAGAGGAAAGCAATGAAAAGAGTAGTTGGTTTATTTCTGCTGATTTTTGTCTTTGTTATCAATGCAAACGCCCAGGGATTTAGGCAACAATCCCGGCAGTTGGTCGATTTGCCCACCGCCGGCACTTTAGAGCGCGGTAGTTTTGCAATCGATATAAGGATGTACAACAATGGAGGACTGATCGGCGGAGTTGCAGTTGGCATTTCTCCACGGTTTATGTTTGGACTTTCTTTTGGCGGCGAAAATATCATCGGTGAGGGCGGTGTGAATTGGAATGAAAACCCAGGAATTCAGGCGCGCTTTCGAATAATTGATGAAAGCTTTGGTATGCCGGCCGTGATAATTGGATTTGACTCGCAAGGATACGGCGCTTACAGGAAAGGCTCTAAGCGATATGCTAACAAATCGCGCGGTTTTTTTGGCGTAGTGAGTAAGAATTACGCTTTCTTTTATAACCTGGGGCTGCATGGTGGGGTGAACTACAGCCTTGAAACCGTTGATGAGAAAGATATAAACTTTTTTTTAGGTGCGGACCTGAATTTAAATCGTGAGGTTCGGATTATTCTGGAATATGACTTTGCCATTAACGATAATAGTACCGGGGCACAATTTGGCTCCGGAAGCGGCTATCTAAATGCAGGCGCGCAATGGTCCTTTTCGGATCGCTTGTTCCTGCAGTTTAACTTAAAAAACTTGCTTAAAAATGGCCCGGGTCAGGTGACGCGTGAATTTAAAATCGGGTATTTTGAATATTTCTAAATCATTGAATCATCGAACTTTTCTAAAAGAAATACCTATTTAAGTAACCGCGAATGAACACTATTTTTTTAATAGTGGTCAAGGGCTGTTTTAGAAAAGTTAATTGATATTAAGAGGCACACCTTCCCTTTCAATTAAATTATTATAGAAGCTTTTAGACAAGTCCTTTTCTGGATGATTTGAAGTGGGTTTTTATTAGCGCATATTTGCGCTTATTAGCGGTACCAAGCATCAAAAAAATTTAATTTATTCTTAAATTGAGGCATCCATGGCCAAAGGCTGGCGCATTTTTCTTTCCATTTCGGCCTTTTTTTTTATTATTATCCTGACAATTTCCATTCTTAGCTACCGGCTCCTCAACAAGGCTTTGCCAAAAACTGATGGTTCATTGGTATTAAATATATTGAATCAACCAGTTGAGGTCTACCGGGACGAGTATGGCGTGCCGCATATTTTTGCTGCAAATGAAAGCGACTTATTCAGGGCGGCAGGTTTTGTAACAGCTCAGGACCGGCTTTGGCAAATGGATTTGAATCGACGGGTTGCAAACGGCCAGCTATCGGAAATATTCGGTGAGGCCGCAGTTGAGCACGATAAATTTGTCCGCATCTGGGGGTTCAGCAGGGCTGCTGAGAAAATTGTCGAAATCCTTTCACCTGAATCACGTCTTGCTCTAAAAGCTTACGCGGAGGGTGTGAATGCATTTATCGAATCTCATTCTGAGCAATTGCCTATTGAATTTTCACTTCTGAAATACAAGCCGGAAAAATGGAAAATAGAAGATAGTATTGCTTTTGTGAGGTTGATGGGTTGGAAACTGTCATTTAGCTGGTACACTGATCTTGTTTTGCAAGAACTTGTTGCCAAACTGGGTGAGAAAAAAGCCAGGGAAGTCTTTCCCGATTTTCCCAAGGATGGACCTTTTATCCTTCCGTCAAGCACCCGGCCTTTTTGGACACAAACTCAAAACTTTATAAATTCCGGAATGCAAGTTCAGGCTTTTCTCGGTTTTGGCAGCACGCATTTGGGAAGCAACTCCTGGGTTGTTGCCGGTGAGAAATCTGCATGCGGCAAGCCGCTGCTGGCCAATGATCCGCATTTGGAATTAAGAGCGCCTTCAGTCTGGTACGAAATGCACCTCTCGGGCGGTGAAATCAATGTTGCCGGAGTTTCTTTCCCGGGCGTCCCGGGGATTGTGATCGGACATAATGAACACATTGCCTGGGGGCTGACAAACGGCATGATCGATGATGTCGATTTTTATTTGGAAAAAATCAACCCGGATAGTACAAGTCAATATTTGAACGGCAGCCGCTGGCAAGACTTTGAAACTGTAACTGAAGAAATCAGAATTAAAGATGCCGAACCGGAATCACTGCAAATTCGATTCAGTCGAAATGGACCGATTATCTCGGAAGTTCATCCGATGTTGGAAAATGGGGACGAGGCGATTTCAATGCGCTGGGTTGGCCATGAGCCAAGTGATGAATTGCTGGCTTATTTAAAAATACAAAAATCAAAATCCTGGGATGAATTTACCGACGCACTCAAAAGCTATAAAGTACCGGCGCAAAATTTCGTGTTCGCTTCAGCGAACGGAGATATTGGCTATCATTTAGCCGGCGGAATCCCTTTGCGCAATCGAACAAACGGTGTTTTGCCGCACGAAGGTTGGAAGACAAGGGGGCAGTGGCTGGGACAAGTGCCTTTTGAGAAACTTCCGAACGTGTTAAATCCACCGGAAAACTATATTGTCACGGCGAATAACAAAATGGTTGACGACCGCTACCCATACTATCTTTCAAACCTTTGGGAACCTTCCAGCAGAGCGGCACGAATTCACCAGCTTCTTTCGGAGAAAGACAAGTTTTCGCTTGATGATTTTAAGTTGATGCAAACGGATCTCGTCTCCTTTCATGCCCAAAATATTTTGCCTGTTGTGCTGAACACAATGGAAGCGGTGATTGACTCAAATTCATCCGAGGATTTGAAATCGATTTACAACCTCATGAAAGACTGGGATGGCCGTGAATCACCCAAAAGTGTCGCCACTTCTATTTTTCACGCTTTTTTTCTCAGGCTAACTGAGAATACCCTCAAAGATGAAATGGGCGATCAATTATTTGAGAATTATATCCGTTTTGGCAATGTCCCAAATCGGGTTATGGCGGCTTTATTGAAAAAGGGCAGCTCTGAATGGTTTGACGACGTGAATACTCCGGAAATTGAGAACATTGAAGATATTATGAGGCGTAGTTTGCTCGATGCCGGCATGCAGCTTAAAAACCTTGCCGGAGATATTATCACCAATTGGGCCTGGGGTGAAATTCACACCCTCACCATGCGGCATCCATTAGGCCGAGAGAATTTACTGGATATTATTTTTAACATCGGGCCCTTTCCCAGGGGCGGCTCAACCATGACCTTGAATAACTCAGAATATCAATTCGATTCACCGTTTGAAGCAACCCTGGGAGCTTCTACCAGGCAGTTGGTCGATCTGTGCGATTTGAATCATACACTGTCGGTCATCACCACCGGCCAGTCCGGTCAGAGGATGAGCAAACACTACAAAGATCAGACGCCGCTCTGGCTGGAAGGTCGGTACCGTTCAATGATTATGGGCCGAGGTGAAATTACAGAAAGTGCACAAGAACATTTAACTCTAACCCCTTGGTAGGGGAACTGGGTGTGAGGTCTGCTTTGCTTTTTACTCCTAAGAAGTTACACTCTTGATGGTTCAATAAAGGGACGTTTATTGATTCACTAAAAAATATAACAGGGACTCAAACATGTTATTACCCGATTTATTTCACGATGACTTCAGACAGCGCTCTTACCACGACTGGTATGATGTTCTGGTTAACTTGCTAAAGAAAACTGCTGGTTCCTTGCAAAAAAGAACCGCAACGCGAAAGCAAAAAATTGTAAAGAGCAATAAAAATAAAGATGGTGCTTAGCAGCAAAACTTTTTTGTGTTCAGGTAACGGACGTTTATTGAGCAGGGTAAAACATGGTAATTATGAGATGGCAAACGAGAAGCATTTAAAAAAAATTCTGAAGCAAGGAGTAAAGGCTTGGAATGAGTGGAGACGAAAAAACAGTTGCATAAAACCAAAACTCGGATGTGCATCCTGTTCGGAATGGATGTCAGCACGGCAATCCAGGCGAAGCAGATTTGCACGAAGCAATTCTAAGTGGAGCAAATCTCTCCAGCGCAAATTTCATCAGAGCAGATTTAAGTATGGAGCCTGAATTTTATTCGGAATGTTTTTCACAAATTACAAATAAGGCTCTGTTGCGATAACATACCTATTTGAATATTTAGCAGTTGGTCTGGATAACACTCACAGAGCAATAATATCTTAAACAAATATAACACTTTTTTATTGTTATTTGACTTGATATCACATAAATTAATGTTTAGCAGAAAAACTACTTACTCACTTGAAGGCTCATACATGATTAAGGGAGGACAGTAAAATGAAACACTTTATGCGTCTATTGGGACTTTCCGTTGTCCTGACAACGCTGCTTGGTTGCGCAAGCACGGGCAGATTTAGCGCCACGAACCTGACAAACGTTGAATTGTCTCAGAGCAATTTTCGTGTTATCGCCACCAATGTGTATGGAGAGGCATCAGCAACATACCTGCTTGGATTTAGCTTTGCTCAAGGTGGGGAGATGCAAACTATAGCACTTATACCCCTTGGGGGCGACCGCATGCTTTACAAAGTAGCGCTGGAAAACTTGTGGCGCAACTTCGAGCAGACACACGGGAACATCGAGGGGCGGAGTCTTGCGTTGGTAAACGTTCGCTTCGACTCTGACGCACTGAACGTGCTTGTTTTTTACACAAGACCCAAAATTTCTGTTCGGGCAGATGTCATTGAGTTTGTTGAGTAATCAGTGGCTGAGGTCGGGAATGTGCCGAATCTTGCCTAACCAGCCGTTGCAGTTGACGGCGGGATCTGTGGTTTTAAGAATGTTTTGGGCTTGCGACAAGTTTTGGTCTGTCGAGCGTTTTCGGCAACCTGCCGCCGCAACTGAACTTTTTCGTTAGCTATTTTCGAAGAGCAGGCAGGTATTCATTCAAATGTTCGGAAACGTATGATACACCGCTTCTGAAACCTCCGCCCAACCCGTCACATCTTTTCGAAAGCTGTCGAAAGATTCATAAACTTTTTTGCTTAACGGATCTTTGCTGGTCATCTCGTCAATCACTTCGCCGGCATATTTTTTTAGAGCCTTTAAAACTTCATCCGGGAATTTTCTCACCGACACCTTTCCTTCCTCAATTATTTTTTTTAAATAAGTATTGTTCCTCGACTCAAATTCAGATATCATCCAGATATTGGCGCGGTCGGCGGCAGCTCGAACGATCATCTGCAAATCTTTCGACAAGCTTTCCCAGGCGCCTTTATTCACCGTCAATTCGAGCACCGGGCCCGGCTCATGCCAACCCGGGTAGTAGTAATATTTCGCGATTCGATGAAAGCCCTTTAGATAATCGTGATACGGGCCAATCCACTCGGTCGCATCGATAACACCTCGCTCAAGATTTGTATAAATTTCACCGCCAGCGGTGAGAATAGGGGTGCCACCTGCTTTGGCAATAACATGCGCGCCCAACCCGGGAATGCGCATTTTCAAACCTTTAAAATCATCGACGGTATTAATTTCCTTGTTAAACCAACCTCCCATCTGCATGCCGGTGTTGCCTGCGGGCATAGGGATCAGGTTGAAAGGCTCGTACAATTCCTCCCATAAGGCCAGCCCACCACCCGAGTAGATCCATGCATTCATCTGTTGTGCGTTCATGCCGAACGGCACTGCCCCAAAAAATTGCGCCGAAGGAATTTTCCCTGCCCAGTAATAGGCTACCCCATGCCCCATCTGCGCAACACCCTGGCTGACAGCATCGAAAACCTCAAGCGCTGGCACCAATTCACCGCCGCCATAAACTTGAATTTGCAGTCTTCCATCCGACATCTCACCAATCCATTCCGCCACCAAATCTGCGCCTTCACCCATGACCGGGAAATGCGGCGACCAGGTCGTGACCATGTTCCATTGGTACTTCTTTCTGGTTTGGATGGCTGGCGCGTCACCAGTCGACTCGGAGCCACAGCCAAAAACCAAAGCTGAGCCGCCAATCAGGGTAGCGGTTGAACTTTTTTTCAAAAACTCGCGTCGATCGATTTTTGTCATCTTTCCTCCGTATCAATTAAGCATTACTGGGTTCACAAAAAAGTTAATGACCGAAATTGGTATTTTCAATTCAAACTAAAATTTAACGCAGAGGCGCTGAGAACGCTAAGGCTCGCAGGGTTTATTCGAAACATATTCCTATCCTGATAATTTAGATTTTTGGATAATTATAGAATAAAACATGACTTCACATTTTGTTAAAAATACAAAGTTTTTGGCGGTAATAGAAATTTTTCCACAAAGGCGGTATCATGTGGAACGTGGTATCCGAAAAAACATAAATGGTAAAATAGTAAATCGTTTTCCGAATTATGAGTTACGTCAGGCGTTTCATTTCATACTTCGTACCTTGTGCCTTGTGGCAATGAATTATTCTGGTTAAGAAATTGTGTGGGAATGTCGGGCCCGGCGGTGACGGAATTTCATTTAAATTTTCAGAATCATTTCGCCGCCTGATCTCCAATTTCAAACTCTCCTCACCTTTCGCCATCGCCCAGCGATGATTGGCCGAAAAGATCGGTTTTATAAGAAAAGAAAAAATGCGCAGTAAAGGTTTATCCGCTTGAATTTTCCAATCGTAGGTGATCTTTACCCACTGCCCATCTTGCAAGAACTTCCAAATACCGTGCCCAACAAAATCACCCCATGCTTCTAATGCGAAGCCTTCGGGCTTTTTAGCCTCAGTCACCCGAAATTGCCATCGCAAAGTATAAGGCAGCCAACCCTTGGTATACAGCTTTACAATTTTACCAATACCATCTTCATCTCCAGGCTCCAGTTCCTCAACGTTTAAATAAACTGAAGGCCACCAACGAACGAGGTCGGCGGGTTCGCTGAGAATGTCATAAACTTCTTCACAACTGCTTTTTACTCGCCATTCCATAATAAAGTGATAATCGCTGTTTGTCAAGACTCTTAGTTATTGGTTATTAGGTGAAAATAGACGAACACTTTCAAAAGCAATTATTAGAACTTTAAATATTTTGATTTGAGATGCAAGGGAAAAGTAATGAATCTATGGAGGGAATTGTTGCAGCTTAGAAGGTCCCTAGGAAGAAATGTTGAATAGAAAGAGAGTACCTGCCTTTACAAAATGAGTCTTGGCTTTTTCCTGCTGACCAAGTTTTTCTGCGATCTTAGCTGCTTTATAATTCATTCGGGCATCGTGAGGGTTCAATCGTAGAGCTTTCAAAATTATCTCCTGGGAATCATTAAATCGGTTGTTTTTGTAAAGTGCCCAGGCGTATGTTTCCAATACATCTACATTATGAGGTCGGCGACGATATTCGGATTCCATTCGGTCATGCGCTGCAGTAAGATCTATTTGGTTGCCTAAACAAAAACGTGCATACTCCAGATTGATGTTCCATCCTTGTGCTTCATGTTGCTCAAAGCCATCGATCAGCATTGCCATCAAATCCTTAGCCGTTTCTGTCTTTCCTGAAACTCGGAAACTTTCACAAGCTTTTCCATGAATTCATGCTCGGGTGTGTTGTCATCTTTTAAGTTTTTAAAATTAAATTTTACGCATTTATTCGTGAAAATCAAGTCACATCGGTAATTTTTTCAAGGTTCCCGCAAAGGTTATTTATACAACGCGTTAAAAATTAATTTAAATGTTCCAAACGTCTGTCCTCGATGCTGTGGCCGAAAGGCATACAAAATGGCGCGACCTTTGCCAACTGGAATTTCGGCCAAACCAACCTTGTTGTAAAGCCGATCTTCGCCAACCGCCCAGCCGCTTTGTAAAATATTTCGATCGCCAAAGAAACCGGTTTCCGTAATTTGTTGATTGTAACGCTTCAATTTTAAAGCAACCGGACGATTTTTGTAAATCGCAACATTCTTTTGCATTCCGTAGGTTAACGGAGAGGTAAGATCGAGGTGAAATTCAAAGAGGCTTCCGGGTGCGAAGTAATCTTTTCGTTTGACCTCACTCAACGTATTTGTAGCTGGTAACTGCAATTTTTCGATTGCGAAGTTACACGCCTCGCCAAAAAACAACACAGTACCACCTTCTTGCAGAAATTGTTTGATTTTGTCAACGCCATCCTTGCCGATGCCGCCGGTATATTTGCTGCGCACTTTCGGTTCTCCAACATCCGGCTCTTTGGCATTTTTTGATTTGCCATCAACAATCCAACTGGCGCCTTGGCTGCCAAAAATCAAAACATCATGTTGCGTTTTTAGCTTAGTCTTATTTTTGAAATCGGCATTATGCAAAATGCTATATTCAAAACCGAAGTTATCGAGGATGAGCCGCATCCAACCTTCATCGTACACCCCTGGAATCCATGGCTGATAAATGCCTATTCGAGCCTTGGTTATTTTTTTCATCTGATGGCTGTCTGAACTGCCCAAGCTCCTGATAGGCACGTGATAGGTCACTCCTTTTTCTTTGATGAGCTTTTTTTGCTCTTTATCAATGTTTACGATAAAAGTTCCCGGCGGCAAGTCGTCCCATTTGGCTTCGAGCGAATGTACCTCGAAGCCGGCGCCAAGCAAATCATTGACCAGTTTAAAGCTGTGATTGAATCTTCTTTCGATAGCAATAAAACCTGGCTCAATTTTAGAGTCAGGTAGTTTCAGTTTTGGTTCCACTTTTTTCATGTCAACCTTGAAAGGCGTTTCGATTTCTACAACCGCGGCATCGAATTGTAAACCAAGAGTCCAGGCGGTGACATCATACGGCTGGCGCGGCGGTCCGCCCGGATACTCTTGCAAGTTTGGATATTGCTGAATTTCGAGAAAATCTTTAATGTAAGCTCGTGTCGGCTGTGCTAAAGGAATGATGAAAGTGCCTTTTTCGAATAGTCCTTTTTCTGTCGAGAAATCTTTTTCCGCTTGATAGATGTCAACGTTGGCAAATCGAAGTCGCTTGAGCATTTCAATGGCGTTGTTCGGATCGTGCTGCTCCGGTCGAACCAGGTAAGCGAATGGACTTCCTTCTTTGCCTTTGGCTATTGCTTCTCGGTTCAGTCGATAAAAATTTTGTTTGAATTTTTCTTTGAACGTCGCCACCGCGGTGAGCATGGAGTAAGTTGCCGCTTTTTCATATTCAATGATATCGCGCAGCCGCCACCAACCGCCGGGCCAGGGATCGAGGAAATTGGTTTGTTGGGCATAATCGGGTA
>JADFPY010000010.1 GCA_022562085.1 candidate division KSB1 bacterium
GCAAAGCCATTGAGCGCAATCCAAACTACTTCGACGCTATCGGGAACATGGGCTATATATACAGAGAGATCGGCGCCTACGACTCAGCGTTACCATGGCAAAAAAAAATGGTCGTCCTCAATCCAACCAATGCCAGCGCCTATGCAAATCTCGGCGATACATATCGTCGATTAGATAACCTTGCGAAAGCTGAGCAGTCGTTTTACAAAGCCATGGAGCTTCAACCGGACCTTGGTTTTTCATATTATTCGGTTGCTCTTTTGTATGTGACCCAAGGGAAGGAGCAGCAAGCGTTGGAGCAGGTAGAGCAACTCGTCTCCATTGACCCGAATGATGCCGGAATTCTCGAATGGGCGGGCCAAATACAAGGTTATATGGGTAACTTCTCGCAAGCAAGGCAGTATTATCAACAGTCGATTGCAACCAACCCGTCAATAGAGACGGATTGGTATAGCTTAAGCCCGATTGGGTTGGGGCATATTCTTTGGAAAAGCGGACAACCGGATGATGCACTAGAGCTTTTGCAACAAAGTCTCAACCTTCGCCGCGCAGAACTGCAGCGAGGCAATGAGGCTTCTTATATTCTTCGCGAATTGGCCGCTATCTATGCTATCCAGGGCAACAAGACAGAAGCCTACACGTGGTTGCAAAGAGCGATAGATGCTGGGTGGCGAGATTATCGCTTAGCTTTGATAGACCCGTGGTTGGAAAATCTTCGCGAGGATGAGCAGTTCCAGGAAATGATGGCACAGGTGAAAGCCATGGTTGACGAAATGCACAAACGGGTGGAAGAAATGGGTTTATAGTTAATATCAGTATACTTTCTCTAGATTTTTTTAGGTCACTCCAATTTCTTGAGTTGAACATTCGAATTGTAAGAACTCCGGCCGAAATACTTGTTAAAACTCTGTGTGCAAATTCAGTGGGTTTTTCTTGCCATTGTGCTCAAGTTCTATTTCCTTTATTTAGACCAACGAATAAAGTTGATTCCCTAAACTTGCATAGGTGCTTAGCCATAAATCTCCTGCCATGAACGAACTCAATAAAATAGCCGTGAGCTTGCTGCCGGTATTTATTTTTCTCGGCGCCTTAATTGTATTCGACAGCTATAAACTGGTTAAATTGCGCTCCGTACTGCTTACGATCCTGATGGGTTGTATTGTGGCAGGCATTTGTTTGTTCGTTAATTCAGGATTGACGAGGTTGCTTTCATTGGAATTTAAATTATATACACGATATGTCGCACCAATTGCCGAGGAACTTTTAAAAGCTCTCTACCTTGTTTATCTGATAAAATCAGAAAAAGTAGGCTTCATGGTCGATGCAGCGATTTATGGATTCGCAATTGGTGCCGGGTTTGCCTTTATCGAAAATATATTCTATTTGCAGAAACTTGCAGGCGCACATGTTTTGGTTTGGATTGTCCGAGGCTTTGGAACAGCCATCATGCATGGTACAACCACTGCCATCTTTGGAATGATCTCCAAGAATTTGTCCGACAAGTATTCTTCAAAGCAGGTCCATATATTTTGGGCCGGCCTTGCCGCTGCGATTTTACTCCACTCATTCTACAATCATTTTTTCTTGCCCCCCATTTTGATCACAATCTGTTTTGTGATCGGCCTGCCGTTAGTCATTGTTTTTGTTTTCGACCTGAGCGAACAGGCCACACGCAAATGGCTGGGTGTTGGCTTTGATACAGACGTAGACTTACTTGAAGTGATTACGACCGGCGATATCTTAGAGTCCCGAATCGGCAAATATCTGGAATCTCTCAAGAGCAGATTTCCCGGTGCAGTGGTCGCGGATATGCTTTGTTATCTCAGGCTTCACTTGGAGTTGGCTGTTAGAGCCAAAGGGATACTCTTAATGCGGCAAAGCGGATTTGAGCCAGCTTCCGACCCTGAAATAAGAACTAAATTTGAGGAATTAGATTATCTGCGAAAAAGCATTGGCAAGACGGGAAAACTCGCCATTCTTCCATTTCTCCGCACCAGCAGCCGAGACCTCTGGCAGCTCTATTTGATTGACAAATAAGGGTTGACAATCTTGGGGCAATTTGCTAACTTTTTATTATTACTCTTCCAAAGACAGTTTAAATTCTAAAGGGTTCAAAGTGTCTGAAAGAAATCTGCTTTAATTCTCAAAATTGGGGAAGCTCATGCCAGGCAAAAATATCCAGGAGTTGGAAAAGGAAAATCAACATCTTAAGAAAACAGTTGAGGATCTGTGGACGATAAACCAGTTGGCCCGTCTCATCAGTTCAACAATGCCGGTTGACCAGATTTTAGATAAAGTGGTTGCTGTTTCCGTGAAAGGCATAAAGGCAGAGCAGGGGACCATTTCCCTGCTTACGGCTAAAAAAGAAAATGAGGAAACCGGAGACCCATTCAAAACGATGATTCGAAAAGTTGACGTTTCGAGACTAGTGGGAAAATACCGGCTGGATGATCATTTGAGCGGCTGGATGCTCAGCAATCGAAAACCCTTAACTATCAACGACGTGAAAAATGATAACATCCTAAAAGGTGTCCAGCTGAATGAGGGAATTCAATCTATTTTGAGTGTGCCATTGATGTGCAAGGGAAATTTGATTGGAGTTCTGAATATTTTCAATAAAAAAGACGTTGGGGGTTTCTCTAACAATGATCAGCGTTTGTTATCAATTATTGCTTCCCAGTCGGCACAAATTATTGAAAACGCACGACTCTATGTGGAGGAAAAACAGCTTAGACGCTACGAGAATGAATTAGAAATGGCACGAAATATTCAAGAGGGGCTCATCCCCAAAGAGGTGCCGAAAACCAAAAAACTCGATATCTCCAGCTTCTTCAATCCGGCTGATGAAGTCGGCGGTGACTATTTTGATTATTTAGATTTAGGGAATGATAAAATCGGCATTGTGATGGCGGATGTTTCCGGTCATGGCGCTGCTGCGGCCCTGGTCATGACCATGATGAAGGGTATTGTGCACGCGATTACCAGCGATTTCGAGTCGCCGGAGAAAGCTTTGGCAGAGTTTAACTCGATCCTGAATCAAATTGGGCCGAAAGAGAAGTTTGTCACAATGATATTTCTGGTTTTCGATTTAAAGCAGATGAAGTTGTTATATTCCAGCGCGGGGCATCCTCCGCTGGTATTTTACAATAGTAAATCCAAGACCTGCGAGTTGGTTGAATTCATTTGCCCGGCTCTGGGAATTTCGTCGCTTTCCCAATATAAACAAAAACAAATGACCTTATCGTCGGGAGATTTGATTTTAGTTTACACCGATGGAGTTACTGAAGCCTTTAACGAAGAACAAGAAATGTTTGAAGAGGCTCGATTGCTCAAGGCTGTTCAGGAAGTGGCTAAACAAACTTCTGCGAAGACCATCGAACATATTAAAAAGAAGCTAAAAGAATTTACCAAAGATGCCTCTCAAAGCGATGACGTGGCTATGATCGCGATTAAAGCGAATTAATTTCGGTTATTCATTTCCACCGCGATTAATGATCATTTCTGAGTGTTTGAACGAAAACTCTAAATCAAAAGAGGAGAGTTCAAAATGTGGGTATGAATTATTATAACATCGTTTCTGGTAGTTTCAAGTTGTGCTCCGCCGCCTTCCTGCCTTTTAGATCAACTGTTTTTTTAAACTTTGCTCTTGCTTTTATCCTTCCAAATATTAATATTAAAACTTGATATTGAGTAACTATTTCGTGAGGAAATATGAAAGTTACAATTGAACTTCGCGGGGGGGGTAAAGAATTGGAGAATCTTAGAAAAAAATGCAACCACAATGACTCAAACAATTGAAAATGCTTTGCTATTGGGGGCTCAAAGGAGAACCCTGGTTCAAAGCCTGTTGGACGAGACTTGTGATGAATTCGACAATGCACTAAGCAAACTTGCCTCATAAGATACAGATTGGTACCAAAAGAAATCAACTAAATCTTAAACTTTATTGCATGAAATTTAGATATTCCGAGTGGCGCGACGAACAGGATTTAAGCAAGCTGACTTTTGAGGAGCTGATGCGGCTTTTCAGTCAACTTCTTCTTTATACAAATGGCGATCCCAACGCCGCGCTGCAAATGATGACGAAAATGGACCAGGAATACAACGTCTTTGATGAAAGCGAAGGCGCGGGTTTCGAGGAGTTTTTAGAATGGTTGAAGCAGGAAGGATATATTGAAGAATTCAACGATATTCTCGCGCTTACTCACAAAGGTTCGCGCCGGATCCGTCAGGATGCTTTAAAAGAGATTTTCACTTCTTTGAAGAAAAAGTCACTCGGTGAGCACGAGTCGCCGTTTTCAGGAGAGGGGATTGAGCGGCTCAGTGAAACAAAGCCATACAAATTTGGCGATCAGCCGTCGAACATCGATTTCACCGCAACGATTAAAAATGCCATTCATCGAGATGGCCTGGATGATTTTAATTTAAAAGAAGAGGATTTTGAAGTTTACGAAACCGAACATTTGACGTCATGTGCAACCGTGCTTCTGCTTGATATCAGCCATAGCATGATTCTTTATGGGGAAGATCGCATTACTCCGGCAAAAAAAGTCGCTTTGGCATTAGCCGAGATGATTACAAGTCGTTTTCCGAAAGACAGTCTGCACGTTGCGGTTTTTGGAGATAAAGCAATTGAAATCAGTCTCGAAGATATTCCGAAGATTGCGGTTGGTCCTTATCATACCAATACAAAAGATGCTCTTGAACTTGCTCAACGAATCTTAAAACGTAAACGCAACGTCAACAAACAAATCTTTATGGTGACGGATGGCAAACCTTCTGCTATTTTTGTGGGCGCGCGGATTTACAAAAACCCGTTTGGTCTGGACCGCAGAATCGTAAACCAAACCTTGAACGAAGCGCGTTCTTGCCGAAAAAATAAAATTACAATTACCACCTTTATGGTTGCAAGAGATAACTGGCTCATTGATTTCGTGAAAGAGTTAACCGAAGTCAACAAAGGACGGGCTTACTATTCGTCACTAAATAAATTAGGTGAATACATTTTTGTGGATTATATTCGCAACCGCAAGCAGCGGTTGAGGTGATTACAAATTTTGCGAGGCGTGAGGCGCCGTGGCAATCCAATTCGTTGGAGATTAGTTGTCGCCGAATTCGCAACGACGAAAATAAATCGAGGAAGTAAATGAGCAACCCAAAAACTATAAGCGAACTTCGCAAATCAGGCTACAAAGTTATTTCCATTAAGCAGGAAATACGCAAAAATTTGATTGAGAAAATAAAAAATGATGAAACCCTGTTTCCTGAAATCATCGGGTACGATGACACGGTTATTCCCGCCCTTTGCAATGCCATTCTTTCTTATCATGACTTAGTTTTACTGGGTCTGCGGGGTCAAGCTAAAACCCGCATCCTGCGTTTATTGCCAAGTTTGCTGGATGAATACATTCCAATTGTCAAAGGGTGCGAAATCAATGACAATCCTTATCAACCGGTTTGTAATGCCTGTAATGAAAAAGTGAAGGGACATGGTGATGAGGTGGAAATCGAGTGGCTGCACCGCGATGATCGCTACGGCGAAAAACTCGCCACACCGGATGTCACCATCGCAGATCTGATTGGCGACATCGATCCAATTAAAGCTGCCTCCCAAAAGCTGCATTACGCCCACGAAGGGGTGATTCATTTTGGCATTATTCCAAGGACAAATCGAGGCATTTTCGCGATAAACGAACTTCCCGATTTGCAGCCGCGCATTCAAGTTGGCTTACTCAACATTATGCAGGAAAAAGACATCCAGATTCGCGGGTTCCCAATTCGGATACCCCTCGACATTATGATCGTTTACTCAGCTAACCCGGAAGATTATACAAACCGTGGCAGCATTATCACGCCCCTGAAAGATCGAATTGGCTCACAAATCTTGACGCATTATCCGAGAAACATAGACGATGGTATAAAGATAACAGCACAAGAGGCATGGGAGAACCGGGACAGCGGCCGTGAAGTTCATGTGCCGTATTTATTTCGTGAAATTATCGAGCAAGTGGCGGCAGAAGCCAGAAAGAGCGAGTTTGTCGATCACAATTCCGGAGTCAGCGTGCGGATGACGGTGACCAGCCTGGAAAATCTGATTAGCAACGCTGAGCGCCGCGCCATCAAAAATAATGAGAACATCATTACTCCAAGAATTTGTGATTTATACGCGACGTTACCTTCGATTACCGGCAAGATTGAGCTGGTCTATGAAGGTGAACAGGAGGGAGAAATCAATGTGTCCAAGGCGCTGATTGGAAAAGCAGTAAAAACCATTTTTAAGAAATGTTTTTCGGATCCTCTGGCGGCCACCAAAAGAGGTGAGCAGACTTACACCGAAGTGGTTAATTGGTTTAAAGACAATCGCGCCGTTGAAATTTCCGACAATATGACTACCGAAAAATATTTAACAGAGTTAAAAAAAGTTAAGGGACTAAAAGACTTAACCATTCGTTTCATGAAGTTGAAAAAGGATGTTAATAACGGGGAATTGGGCGCTGCCATGGAATTCGTACTAGATGGTCTGCATCAAAACTCCATGTTAAGTAAGGACATTGTAGATTCAAAAACCTCCTACAAAGACATGCTTGACACAATGTTTAGTTCCTTCCGCGAGGAAGAAGATGAAGATTCCCAGGAAGCTTAAGCTGTTCCTTATTTTCAATCACAATCTGCACACTAAGTGAAGAGAAACATCATGGGAAACGCCGCGGTGTCTCTTCAAAAATACGTCGACCTCGAAGAGCAAATCCGCAAACTAAATGCGATTGGCATCGCGCTTTCCAGTGAGCGGGATCTTGGCAAGCTGCTGGAACTGATTGCGACTGAGGCTCGGGCCTTCACAAATGCGGATGGCTGCAGCCTTTATATTAAAGACGAAGAAAAGCTTAATTTTGCAGTTGCGCAGACCGAGTCATTACAGAAGCGCGACGGCAAGCGCGAACCTTTTAAATCATTCTCACTCCCTCTTACCAAAGAAAGTATTGCTGGCTATGTGGCCGTTACCGGTGAAGTATTGAACATCGAAGATGTATACACCATCCCAGCGAATATAGAATACCGGGTCAATAAACAATTTGATAAAAATAATAACTATCGCTCAAAATCGATGCTTGCTGTGCCTATGCGGGATAATGCCGGCGAGATTATCGGTGTTCTGCAATTAATCAATTCTTTAGATTGTTCTGATCATATCATCCCGTTTAATCCCGAACTTGAGAGCATTATTTTATCCCTGGCTTCTCAAGCCGCAGTGGCAATTCGGAACGTCAAGCTTATTGAAGATATCAAAAACCTGTTCCGCTCCCTGGTGCGGTATTCGATAAAAGCCATCGACGCACGGAGTCCCCATACGGCCGGGCATTCGGGCCGGGTTGCCAAATACTGTGTGCGAATGGCGCATGCTATAAATGAAGAGCCGGAAGGCCGCTTGGGCCAAATAAAGTTTTCAGCACAGGAAATCGAAGAGTTGCGCATGGCAGGGTGGCTGCATGATATTGGTAAAATCGGAGTTCGCGAAAGTATTCTAGAAAAAACCAATAAATTGACCGCTAACCAGATTGAGGTCATTTCGGAACGGTTTGAAGGAATCAAGAATCAAGTAAACGCGCGGTTTATTGAAAAGAAATTTGAAGCGTTGCTTGAAAAAAAATCGGTACCCAATTCCCTGGATATTGAGCGACAGCAGGCGATCGCCGAAATTGATGACGCCTTAAATTTCATAAAGAGAGTTAACATTCCAGGGCATTTAAAAGAGGAAGAGCGGATTCATCTCAAGAAAATAGCGGAAAAGACCTACCTAAACAGTAAAGGGGAAAAACGCACCTACTTAAACCCGAAGGAGTACGAAAGCCTTTCGATTATCCGGGGAAATTTAACGCCAAGTGAATATGAGGAGATGCAGTCACATGTTCTGCAAACAATCGGTATTCTTGATAAAATTCCATTTACTAAAGAGTTGCAGAATATCCCCCAATACGCAGCCGGTCACCATGAATATTTAGATGGCACCGGTTACCCGAGGGGATTAAAAGGCGATGAAATTAGCATTCAATCGAGAATTATGTGTATTGCTGATATTTATGATGCACTGAGCTCCACGGATCGTCCGTACAAAAAGGCGCTGCCCATTGAAGAGACGGTGAATATCCTGAGAAACGAAATAAAAGCCGGCAAGCTCGATGGTGATATTGTTGAAATGTTCATTCGCAGGAAGCTTTATCAAAAAACTTCATTTCAAGAGGATGAAGATTAAATTTGCTTTTCCGAAACTCTATCGGTGAATTTCCTGTGATCAATTAAATGAAAATTGCTGCCGTTTCCGATATGCACGGGAATCTCGATCCTGTTCATGAAATTTTAAAAAAAGAGATTCCTGATTTACTTCTTTGTGCCGGCGACTGGGGTACCTCCGAGGAGATTTTCCAAAACGACTTTGACGCTATTGTTCAAAAAGTTACAACCATTACAGTTTTCGGAAACCACGATAATATCGAGCTTCTCTATCAAATTAAAAATCAAGACGGCACAGCCATTTTGATTGACAATGGTGCCACTAAAGATTATGATAATTTAGTCATCGGTGGGATTAATGGCATCTGGGCCAAATCTCATAAAAAGGCCTGGTATATTACCGATGAAGAAGTGGCAGCCGCCGCGGCTAAACTCTTAGAAAAAAAAGTTGATATATTGATTACACACGGCTGCCCACTCGGAATAGCTGACTTGACCCCGATTGGAACTCGTGGCGGACAAAGGTGCTTCACAGAAGCCTTCAAATTGGTTAATCCTAAACTTTACATTTGCGGGCACCTCCATCACAAAAGTTCTTACCAAACCAAAGATGGAGAATTAGTCGTAAATATTGGCTTTACCAAAGAAGGCGATTACGCAGTTTTTAATTTTGAAAACGAATCATTTGAATTTGAAAGCAAAGTGATTTGAGTATCCCTGATTACAAAATTGACGAAGTACGCGAGGCCACCGACGTTGTTGATCTGATCTCCGGTTACGTGACTCTGAAGAAAAAAGGCCAGAATTTTTTTGGACTCTGTCCTTTCCATCCCGAAAAAACGCCCTCATTCAGTGTCAATCCGGACAAACAGATTTTCCATTGTTTTGGCTGCGGCGCCGGCGGCAATGTGTTTACTTTTCTCATGCGCAGCGAGGGAATCAATTTCCCGGAGTCGATAAAGTTTCTTGCCCAGCGAGCGGGTATTCAAATTGAGTACGACGAAAAAGATGAGGCTCGAAGTCAGGAAAACGAGTCACTTTATTATCTAAATGAATTCGCCGCAAAGTTTTTTCAAGAATCTCTTCTTAGTAAAAAGGGTGAGCATGCTTTCAATTATCTAAAAGACAGAGGTTTGAGTTCGGAAGATATCGAGGCATTTGGTTTGGGATACGCGCCTCCGGGTTGGCAGGGGCTTATTACTCAGGCAAAGAATACATCAAACGACCTCGAATTGCTGCATCGCGCCGGGCTGACTCTAAAGAAAGAGGAGGGGGGCTACTACGACCGGTTTCGCGACCGAATCATGTTCCCAATTTTGAATTTATCCGGAAGAGCGGTGGCATTTGGCGGTCGTAAATTGAGCGAGAATGATGACTCACCGAAATATATTAACTCACCGGAAACTTCAGTCTATGAAAAAGGCAAAATGCTTTACGGCCTATTTCAAAATCGTGATGAAATCCGTAAGCAGAAAAAATCTGTTTTTGTCGAGGGGTACATGGATTTGCTCAGCCTGGTTGCCAATGATATCAAAAATGTAGTGGCATCTCTGGGGACATCTTTAACCGAAGAACAGTCACGGTTAATCCTCCGTTACAGCAAACATGCGGTTCTGATGTATGACAGCGACTCTGCCGGAATTGCCGCTGCTTTGCGCGGTGCGGATATTTTACTTGAAACCGGTCTGGATGCTTTTATTGTAAGTTTGCCCAAAGGACACGATCCCGATAGTTACGTTCTGGAAAACGGTACCGAGGCATTGTTGAAAAAGATTGAAAACGCAGATAATCTCTTTGATTATAAAGTACAGCATTCCTTAGACAAACCACCGGAAAATCGCAGAGAAGAGGTCCGTTCAATATTAGAATCTATTGCGAGAATAAAAGATGCCATTCAGAGAAGTCTAATAATTACCAAAGTCTCCGAACAGTTAAATGTTAGTGAAAAGGCATTGTGGAGTGACTTAGCACCTATTCTGCAACAAAAGCAAAAGGGTGAAAGGCGACAGTCAGAGATTTCCAAACGGTTGAATGACCTCGGTAAAACCCGGAAAAGTGGACGGGGTGAGAAAGCGGTTGCCGACCTCATTAGAATTATGATTCACGATTGGAATTTAGCGGAGTACGTTTTTGCAAATCTCGATTTAACGGAAGTAAAGGATTTGGATTTGTTCCCGATTGTAAACTACCTAAAAAACCAGCAGAATGGTGGAGGACGCCCTTCAGAGAAAGAGTTGAATCGGCAATTCAACGACGTTGAGTTGACGGCTTTTATTGTGCAGGTGTTTAACGAAGACTGGGAAGAGCTAAATTTGAAACGCTGGGCGACAGACTGTATTTCAGTGATTCATAAAGAAAAAATTCAAAAACAGATTGAAATCATTCGGGAAGAGATTCGGTTGGCGCAAGATTCCGGTCAGCCTGTAAATGACCTTTTGCATCAGTGCATGGAGTTGGAGGTGCAAAAGAAAACGCTCTCTGCAGAAATTTGAGCCCTATAGAAAAGTCCCAAAAGGATTCTTCTTGTTTTAAAGAAAGAGTTTTTATATTTTCAAATATCTTAATTCTGCTATTTTTTTTAATTTTGCATTTTTAATCCGAATGTTTGACTATTATGGGAACAAACAACCAGACGTTAGAAGATTATTTTAAAAAGTTTAGAGAGAATGTAATAGGGTATAACCAGACGTTCGAGTCACCCTATGGCAGAAAGCGAATCGTTTATGCAGATTGGACTGCGAGTGGTAGATTGTATGGTCCGATTGAAAATAAACTAATTAATGAGTTTGGACCATTTGTCGGGAACACGCACACCGAAACAACTGTCACCGGGACATCGATGACGAAAGCCTACCACCTGGCCCATAAAATTATCAAAAAACACGTTAATGCCGGACCCAATGATGTCATTCTCACAACAGGTTCCGGAATGACCAGGGCGGTCACTAAATTTCAACGGATTTTGGGATTTAAAGTCCCGGAGCAATTGATGGGACAATTAAATATTCCGGAGGAGCTGAGACCGATTGTTTTTGTGACCCACATGGAGCATCATTCCAATCACACTTCATGGTTGGAGACAATCGCAGACGTGGAATGTATTCTTCCCAATGAAGATGGACTGATCGATTTAACTAACCTCGAAAAACTCCTGGATAAATACAAAAACAGGCAGACAAGAATCGCTTCAGTAACCGCCTGTTCAAATGTTTCCGGGATTCAAACATGTTACCATGATGTCGCCAAAGTCATGCACGCAAATGGCGGCTTGTGTTTTGTGGATTTTGCCTGTTCGGCGCCCTATGTTGAAATGGATATGCACCCTGCAGACCCTCTTGAAAAACTCGATGCCATATATTTTTCACCTCACAAATTTCTTGGCGGACCCGGCACCCCCGGTGTATTAATTTTTGATTCCAAACTATATAAAAATAAAGTGCCGGATCATCCTGGCGGGGGCACAGTAACCTGGACAAACCCCTGGGGAGAACATCAATATTTCAATGATATTGAAGTCCGGGAAGATGGCGGGACGCCGGCTTTTTTGCAAACCATCAAAGCAGCGCTTTGTGTTAAGCTCAAGGAGCAGATGGGAGTCAAAAATATGATGCAACGGGAAGAAGAGCTGGTGAAGATTCTATTTGGAGAATTAAAAAAAATCGATGGGCTTCATATTCTTGCAGAAAATATTGAAGAGAGGCTGGGCGTCATTTCGTTTTATATTGACGGAGTGCATTATAATTTAGGTGTGAAATTATTGAACGACCGCTTTGGGCTTCAACTGCGCGGCGGCTGTTCTTGTGCCGGAACCTATGGGCATTTTTTGTTGAATATCAGCCAGGAAACATCCCACAAAATTACTGACAAAATTAATGAGGGAGATTATTCTGAAAAGCCTGGATGGATCAGACTTTCCATTCATCCTTTAATGACAGATGATGAAGTCAAATATATTACCAATGCAATTAAAGAATTGGCCGTAAATTATGACACCTGGCAAAAAGACTACACCTATGATTCCTGCACCAATGAATTCACTCACCTAAACAAAGGCACTGCTAGCTTCGAGGAACAAATTGTAAGCGACTGGTTTAAGTAGGCAACTTCTTAATTTATACCTGTCCGTTAGCCTAAAATGTACAAATTTGTGCCTATTTAGCAATAATTTTTCCTTGACTTTTAGTCGCTTTTACCTTATTATAAAAGTTAATTCAACTACCATACATCTGTTTTTGATCGATTATTTCTAAACATTACCTGCAAAAAACTTCTCGTGATTAGGAGGAAACATGAAGCTTACCGATAGAATGATTGGAGATGTTGCCGTTTTAGATTTAAGTGGGAAACTTCTGGGCGGTCCGCCGGCATCGGAAGAAATTAAGGATAAAATCTATGCTTTGCTCGACCAGAGTATAACCAAAGTGGTGATAAACCTTGCGGATGTAAGCCGGATGAATAGTTCAGGTTTGGGTGTACTTATTTCGGCTCTGACATCGTTGAGAAATAAAGACGGGAATCTCAAGCTTGCAGGCATTAATGAGTTGATGGAAGGGGTCCTGGTCATGACGAAGTTGAATACCATCTTTGAAACTCATTCTACTGCGGAAGAGGCGGCAAAAACTTTCTAATTCCCTTTGTCAAAACTAAGAAGTATGATTTCATAGAGCTGATGAGCTCTATTTTTTTGATTTTTAGTTTAATAAAGATAGAACAATTAATCAGTAGTACTTTTGTTCTGAAAATTCATCCCGTTTTTTAAGTTAGACATTCCAATTCATACTAAGATTTCAACTATGATAGAACTTTCAATTAAGGGAGGTTTATAGTGAAAGAGTATTCCGCAGCGGATATTAGAAACCTGGCTCTAATTGGTCACGCTACTGTCGGCAAAACGACACTGTCTGAAGCAATGCTTTTTTCTGCCGGAGCTATCAACCGCCAAGGTACAGTTGACGATGGGTCGACTACCTCTGACTATCATGGTGATGAAATTGAAAGAAAAATTTCGATTAATGCCTCTCTCCTTAACTGTGAATGGAAAAATTGTAAGTTTAATTTTCTTGATACTCCAGGGTATTCGGATTTTATGGGTGACGTGATTAGTGCCCTGCGTGTGGTGGATTGTGGTGTCGTGGTTATCAATTCAGTTTCGGGTGTGGAAGTTGGTACCGAGAATGTTTGGAAAGCGGCAAACAATGCCGGAGCCTCGACAATCTTTTTTATGAATCGGTTGGACAAGGAGCACGTTGATTTCAATACATCTTTTGAAAGTTTAAAAGGCAGGTTTGGCAATAAAGTGATGCAGGTTCAGCTTCCTGTTAACAGCGGCGAGGGTTTCGATTCTTTTGTCGATTTACTTAAAATGACGCTGGTTAAGTACGAAACCAACGGATCCGGTAAATTTTCTACATCCGACATACCGGATGATTTGAAAGCCAAAGCCGATAACCTGCACGAAAAACTGATAGAAATGGCAGCCGAAAATGATGACGAATTACTTGAAAAGTTTTTTGAGGAAGGGTCGCTTTCAAACGAAGAAATTAAGAAAGGCTTAAAATCCGGAATCGCAAGTCAATCGATTTGTCCGGTACTTTGTGGCTCTGCTGAGAAAAATATTGGCGTCCACCATTTAATGGACTTCATAGCGGAATACGGCACGGCTCCAACAGACAGACCGGCAGAACTAGCAAAGAAAGCCGGGACTGAAGACGAGGTTGAACGTGCTTGCGACCCCGGTGCTCCTCTTTCGATGTTGATATTTAAAACCGTTTCCGAGTCTCATTTAGGTGAGTTATCATTTTTTAGAGTCATGTCCGGTAAAATTCCCGCTGGCAGCGAGGTCATGAACACGAGCAGGAGAGTTTCTGAAAAAATTGGTCAAATTTATGTCATGAATGGAAAAAACCGTAGAGAATTGGGGAGTTTAAGTGCCGGTGATATTGGGGCCACGGTTAAGCTGAAAGACACACACACCGGAAATACTTTGAGTGATAAAAAAGATCCGGTCGAGCTTAAAGGGATCGACTTTCCGGCTCCGGTTATTCGAATTGCTGCTGAGCCAAAAGCCAAGGGTGATGAGGACAAGATTTCAACCGGTCTCCACACGCTTCATGAGCAAGATCCGACTTTTATTTCAACCCACGATCCGGAACTGCATCAAACAATTATCTCCGGCTTGGGCGAATTGCACTTAGATATCGTTGTGAAAAGGCTCAAAGAGAAGTTCGGGGTTGATGTGAACTTGGTTGAACCCAAAATACCCTATCGGGAGACCATAAAAGGCAGAGCGGAAAAGCAGGGGAAGTACAAAAAACAGTCGGGGGGTAGAGGACAATATGGCGACACCTGGATAAAAATTGAACCCCAGCCTCGTGGGGCAGGATTTGAGTTTGTAAATGCCATTGTCGGCGGTGTGATTCCATCTAAATTTATTCCGGCTGTTGAAAAGGGTATAAAAGAAGTGATGGAAGAAGGAATCATCTCCGGCTGTAAAGTTGTAGATGTAAAGGTTACATTATACGACGGCAGTTATCATAATGTCGATTCTTCGGAAATGGCGTTTAAAGTCGCCGGTTCAATGGGTTTTAAAAAGGCTTTTGGGGAAGCAAAACCAATTCTTCTGGAACCCATTTATGATGTTGAGGTGACTGTTCCCGAAGATTTTATGGGTGACGTCATGGGCGATCTTTCCGGACGTAGGGGCAAAATTTCAGGAATGGAAGCGGAAGGCCCATTTCAAGTTGTAAAGGCAAAAGTACCTTTGTCTGAGCTCTACAAGTACTCAACCTCGCTCCGTTCAATGACCCAGGGTCGTGGAATTCATCGCAGGAAATTTTCGCATTATGAAGAGGTACCGAATGATGTGACCAAGAAATTGATAGCGGCCCACGAAGAAGAAAAAACTCTAAAATGAAGTCTGACTCAAAGTCAGAGATCCTGTGGGCTCCCTGGCGGATGGAATATATTTTGGGCGAAAAAGAGAGTGGATGTATATTTTGCACAAGGATTAACCAGGATAGTGACAAGGAAAATTTGATCTTGTTGCGTGGGGGAAATAATTTCGTCATTATGAATAAGTATCCCTATAATAACGGCCATTTAATGGTCGTTCCCAACCGTCATACTTCAGAGTTTGATTCATTGAGTGATCCCGAAAAATTGGAGATGATGAATTTGGTCTCGAAGTCAATGAATGTACTTAAAAAAACGGTTAACCCGGATGGTTTTAATGTAGGCATGAATATTGGTAAAATTGCCGGGGCAGGTATTGACGACCACCTGCATTTTCATATTGTACCGCGCTGGGCCGCCGACACCAATTTTATGCCCGTGGTTGGACAAACCAAGATCATCTCGGAAGATTTGGGGGAAACCTGGGAAAGGTTGAAGGAGGTGTTTTTAACCTAAATATGATAGTGTGAAGGCGTCCCGCCGGCTGAGGCTCGAGTTCACTTTTTTTCATTTTCCTTCTGCTTTTCCCAAGCAACATCCAGTTCCTCTAATGTAGCCTCGCTTATTTCTTCTCCTTTCAATGTAAATTCGCGTTCCATATTCTTAAATCTGGTGATAAATTTCTCGGAAGTTTTACGTAATGCATCCTCTGGATTAATTTTAAGAAAGCGAGAAATGTTGACCAGGGAAAACAATAAATCACCAAACTCTTCCTCAACGCGCTCTTTACTTTCTTTTTGATGGGCAATTTTTAGCTCATCTATCTCTTCAAGAATTTTCTGCCAAACTGGTTCTTCTACCGGCCAATCGAAGCCGACTGTCGAGGCTTTCTGTTGGAGACGCTTTGCTCTAAGCAAAGCCGAGAGGGCTTTGGGTACACCGTCCAGAATGGATTCTTTCCCTTCCTGCTTTTTCAGCTTTTCCCAGTTTATTGATTGCTCTTCCGCTGTTTTAATTTTTACGTCCCCAAAAACATTTGGATGCCGCCGCACCAATTTGTCGGTAATCGCATCAATGACTTTTGCTATATCAAATGTATTCTTTTCGGATGCAATCTGAGCATGAAAAACAACTTGGAGAAGCAAGTCGCCTAGTTCTTCCTTTAGAGCCTCGTCATTATTTTCATCAATGGATTCCAGGACTTCGTATGCTTCTTCGAGTAGATACTGTGTTAAGGTCACGTGGGTTTGTTCTTTGTCCCACGGGCAGCCATTATCGCTCCGAAGGTCAGTCATAATGTGAACGAGTTTTTCGAATTTCTCACCAATGTTAGTTTTTTGGGTGGACATAATTTTTTTAAATTTAGCTGGTTAATTGGTCTCTATATTAGTCGCAATTTTTTTAATTTAGCCTCGCGGATAAACTGGTTTTCTTAAACACTCAAAACGAGGGTTGCGGAGATTGGCATAGCGGTTTCCGCAACCCAGGCGGTTCAACCGTTGCACTATTCTCCGAGACTATCAGCGTAGTAGTCATTGAGTTGGCCAAAGTATTGAAATAGTTGCTGATTGTCAACGGAATTAAAGAGAAAAAAATAGCAAGATTCTGCTTATTTAAACAGTAAATTTTTATTTTTATGAAAATCTTGACAATTAAGATATTTATCTTTATTTTGCTGATTGTTAATTTTATCGGCTCAACAATTCTTGTGAATTAAAAAATATCTTAAGCCTTTAATAATTGAAGTCTCTTGCAGAAAACCTCGATCAAAAGATCGTAAATTTTTTCCCGAACAGGTTTATGACAAGTATATTTATAATGTAATGTTTTCACGCGGTTTTTTTCAAAAAAGAGAAGTTCGCAAATTCGGTTTTACGCCGTTTTATTATGAAGATGAGGTGGATGGGAATAGAGAAGAAACGGAATCTCGAATAAAGTTTAGAAAGATCCTTCGCAGTTCACCTGTTGCTAAAAAGTCTGTTCGAGGTCTGTTTTTTTTAGCTATGCTATTGTTGGTAGGTCTGTTTTACCTGTGGGGGTTGATAAAGGATGAAACACCCACGTTTCAACTTGAAGAAATCAGAATAGAAGAGACCCAAAGTAACTTTTAGCCGTTAATCTGCAACTTTGTTTTTCAAAGGGGACCGGTGTCTCAAGCAAAGCAATCAAATAATCTCGTCGGCTCTAATTCAGTCAAAGCTGAAGTGTCTTCCAAATCATGGCGCTCTTGGTTTTCTCCATGGCGTATCCTACCCATAAGAATAAAATTAAGTTTAATTATTGCATCTATTGTTGTGTTGGTTATGTCGACTTTTAGTCTGATAGTATTACAGAATCAAAAAGTTGCTTTAATGCAGCGCATGAATCAAGTTTGCAAGGTTCTGATTCAAAACCTGGCCGAAACCTCCAAGGGTGATCTTCTGTTAGACAAAAAAGAGAGAGTGACCGAAGCAGTTTTTCGCTTGAAGAAAAATAGTGTTGATGGTCTGGAAAAGGCGGCCATTTTAAATCGATACGCCGAACCAGTTGCCTCATTTGACCTAAATGGGCAAGAAGTAAAATTTGCCAATGCCACTGAACTCCTCAAGATATCAAAATTCACAATTAAAGAATTGCCTCTGCATTTTGAGTATTATTACCCCATTACCCATCAAATAAGGGAAAATAGCAGAATTAAGAACATACTTTTGGGCATTGCTTTTATCAGCTTTTCCAAGGAGTCGATTTTGCAGCCAATCGAGAATGCTAGAAATATTGCTATCGGCTCTGCGATTTTTGTTACTCTACTGTCAATTGTTTTTATAAATCTGATTGCCAGAAAAATGGCAAAGCAGATTCAAATGCTCTCCGACGGGGCAAGGGCAGTTGGTAGCGGCAATCTTAATGTCGTTATTTCAGTGAATTCGAGAGATGAATTGGGTCAGTTGGCTGCTGAGTTTAATAATATGATCCAGCATCTGCGGGAAAAACTGCAAATGCAGAAATTCGTTTCAAAGTTGACGGTGCAAATGATCAAAGATACCGTCGGGGTCAATGGCAAAAAAACCAAAGCCGCAAATCAGAAAGTAGCCGTACTTTTCTCAGATGTTAGAAACTTTTCATCAATTGCAGAACAGTTAAAACCGGAAGAGATAGTTAAGTTAATCAATGTTTATTTTGATTTGCAGACTCGAATCATTGAGACCCATAAGGGTATTGTTGATAAATTTATGGGTGATCAGATCATGGCCATCTTTCAGGGAAAAACGATGGCGGATAATGCTCTCCGGGCAGCGGTTGAAATACAGCGACAAGTTCGCTTGGTTAACCATAAACGAGAAGCGAAAGGTGAAGCCATACTTGAAATGGGCATCGGTATAAACAATGGTTCCGTGGTTATAGGGAATATGGGTTCCGCGGATCGCATGGACTATACAGTAATTGGTGATGTGGTCAATGTAGCAGCCCGCCTTTGTTCCAAGGCTGCCGCCGGTCAAATTATATTGTCATACGATCTAGCCAAAAAGGCGAATGGTTCTTACCCAACCAGCCGGCTAAAATCACTTTCTGTAAAAGGAAGAAAAAAAGGAATCGATGTATGTGAAGTTGATTATAATCGCGAAATACTCGCTTAGTGTTTTTTTGAAATATTATTTATGAATAAATTATTGCTCCTTGCCTCCATCCTGAATTGCATCTGCTTCACTTCCATAACTTTATCCCAGACAACTGTAGAACTTTTTAGACCCAATGCCCGGTCAATGGCATTAGGAGGTTCTTTGGTTGTTCAGGCCCGTGATCCCTCGGCCATTTTTTGGAATCCAGCAGCTTTGTCCGGATTGAAGGACCGCACCATGCTCATTAGTGTTAACGATCCATTTGCTTTTAATTTTGTAAGTGTGACTCAAGTTGTACCTTTAATGGGAACATTCGGAGCTTCCCTTTCACGACTGCCCGCCTTACCGGAAAAGGTTGACAGGGGGACTTTGGCCTGGGGCCGCAGATTCTATAAACGATTGTTTATCGGAAATAAATTTGACTTCATAAAACAGGACAGTACCTTGTTTGCGTCTACCGGTTTGGGGATTTTCTTTGGCAATCCTGGTGTTGGAGTATTGGATAAACGATGGGAAAAATTTTCAGACTCAAAACTTTGGGATAAGTTGAACTTCGGCATGACAGTTCATAACATTCCTTTAAGCAAGAAAGTTTTTGAGCCTTCCGTTATGTTTGGGCTTAGCTATCTTTGGCCCACGCCGGGTTTACTTTTGAACACAGGTTATCATTTTCAACGAGGTGAGAACACAAACCACCTCGGAATTGGTTTTGAATTCAACAGAAAAATGACAGTCTTTTTGGGTCTTGAAGACCTCGATTTTGATAATTCTGCAGCCGGATTTCAGTACACTCGCGATAACTTTGTGTTCAATTTCGCTTATTCCAAAAGTTCGGAAAAGTTTCTTTTTACTTTTTCAGCAAGGATTAGCCCGGCCCCGGCTGCCCTGGCTGAACGGTATTATGAAAAGGGTGTAGAAAGATTGACGTTAAAAAAATACAAATCAGCTTCAAGAGAATTTAAAAAATATCTAGATTATGACTTGCTTGATACAAAATCAGATTCTGTAGAAACTTTGGTAAATGATTTGACTAAGCGGCTCGCAAGGAAAGAAATCGTGATTGATTCACTGTTTTCATTGTCGAGTAGATTGCTTGCTCAGGAAGATCCACAGTTCTTTCGGGCGGCCTATGTTCTGACAAAAATTAAAGAGTTGGATCCGGATAATTTTGATGCCGCCGTGAAATTAAACGCACTTAAACCGGCCATTGATGTTTTAATTAGGAAGTCACTCTCCGACGGAATGGCCGAGTTTGATGCCAAACAATATTTTGTGGCTGAAAAGTCATTTAAGCGCGTCCTGATTTTTGACAAAAACCATAATACTGCGATAAAATATCTCGCTGATATTGACAATATAAAAAATTATTTGGCAGAAGAATATTTTTTCCGGGGGTTGGGTTATTACCGTGACAAAAATTTTAGGATAGCAGAACAAGAGTTTAAGCGTGCATTAGAATTTAATGAAACACAAATTGAAGTTATTAAATACTTGAGCAGAACGAGACAGAAAATCCGGGAAAATATAAAGCTGATTTCCAAATTTCTTCGGGAAGCAGAGGCGCTGGAACAACAAAAAAATTACGTGGGTGCGACTAATAAGTATTTAGAAGTCTTGAAAATTGACCCTGGAAATAGCGACGCTAAATCTGGAATTGCCAAATCAAGACCCCAAATCAATCGGTTTATACAGGAAAAATACGCTGAAGGCTTACTACTTTACAGATCGGAAAACTATGCAGAAGCAATTGAGGTCTTTTCAAATGTGTTGTCAATTAATCCCGATCACATAAATGCCAAAAGAAATTTAACAAGAGTACGGAATGATAGAAGTGAAAAAGCTTCTTCTTTTCTCAAACGGGGAGACTTGTTTTTCCAGCAAGGCAATTGGCAATCTGCGTTAGAAAGCTATTCGAAAGCAATAGCAATTGAGCCCTCCAATTCGAAAGCCCTTCAAAGGAAAAAAGATGTTCAAAAAGAACTTCAAATTGCGAATTTTATAGAACGGGGCAGGCAAAAAGTTTATGAAAAGAGGTACCTGGAGGCAGTGACGATTTTTGGGGATATATTAAGGCTGGATCCCGACAACCGAATTGTGAAGATTGAGCTCAATAACACCCGGAACAAAATCAATGAATTGATTGAGGAACATTTTAATAATGGGATTAACCTTTTTACATTAGATAGATATCAAGAAGCAATTGTAATATGGAACAAAGTTTTAGATCTCAATTCGAACCATAAAGGTGCGCTTGAGTATAAACAAAAAGCGATTGAAAGAATTGAGGCTTTAAAAAGAATTCAGAATCAGAATAAGTAGATGAGTAATTTGAAAACTGTTTGGCAACTGCTTACCAAAGGCGATAAAATATTAGCTTCCTCTTTGATTCTACTAAGCATGTTAAGTTTTACAATTTTAAAAGCAGTTAGTCAACCCGGTCAAATAGCAGTTATCAAAGTGGAGAATCTGCAAAATTTCAGTAAAAATTTGAACCGGGATGAAAAGTTTAACACAAGCGGCCATATTGGTGAAACCTCTATAGAAATAGTTAATAAAGCAATAAGAGTCGTTAGTTCTGACTGTCCTCAAAAACTTTGCGTTCGTCAAGGCAGCATCACACATACCGGTGAAATCATTGTATGTGTCCCCAACAAATTAACGATCTCCATTGAAGGCAGACGCAAAAACAAATTTGATGCGATTACCGGTTAACCCTTCCAAACGCGCCAAAGAAGGCGTCTTTTCCTTGAAAAAAACTTCAGATGTAACCAGGTTGGGGGTTTTGGCGGCTACTGGATTGATTTTGTTTTTGTTTGAGTCCGCAATTCCAAGACCGTTGCCCTGGTTAAAACCCGGTTTGTCAAATTTGGTAACGATAATTGCTTTATATTGTTATGGTTTCAGAGCTGCTTTTTTAGTCATGCTCCTTCGTGTAATCACCGGGGCATTTGTTTTAGGTACTTTATTTAATCCTGTTTTCTTGTTTGCCTTAAGTGGTGGGGTTGTCGCCACAAGTGTTATGGCCTTTTTGTACACCAACTTTAGTAAAACATTCAGTGTTTTAGGGGTTAGTCTCTTAGGAGCGTTTACACATAATTTCGTTCAACTGCTGCTCGCTGCATTTCTGGTTGTAGGCAGTACCCAAGTTCTCTATTTGATGCCGATTATGTTGTTGTCATCACTTTTTTCTGGATTTTTAGTTGGAATTTTCGCACATTACATCATTCAAAAAATGGAAGTTTTAAGAATATGGTAAGAAATCCTGAACACTGGAAGGCCCTTTTCTCCCTTCTTGTTTTGAGTTTCACTGTCTCATCATGCGCCTATTTCAATACATTTTATAATACCAAAAAAGTATTTAATGAGGCCAAGAAGGAACGAAAGAAGCGCCTCAGTGAAAAGCCTTCATCAGCCGAATTGCAAAAATATGATAAAACGATTGAAAAAGCATCAAGGATATTAGAGATTTATCCAAATAGCAAATATGTTGATGATGCACTTATAATTTTGGGTGAATGCTTTTATTACAAAGGCGAGAATGTAAAGGCTCAGAGAAAATTCCACGAACTAATTACCTATTTTCCTGAGAGCGACTATTTCTTAAAAGCTAAAATCTGGTTAGCGAAAACTGACATTAAGTTAAAAAATTATCCGGCGGCAAGATTGAACCTGCAAGAGTTGCTTGGTTCGCAAAAATTGAAAAGTGATATCAGGGATGAAAGTAGATATTTGCTGGGAGAGTCTTTGTTTGAAGAAGGAAAGTTTTCGGAAGCAGCGAAAGAGTACGAAACCGCCGCACTGGCTGCCAAGGATAAGTTAATTAGGACAAATGCTTACCTAAAATTGGGCGAATGTCAGATTATCAGTGAAAAATATTCGGAAGCAATCGCAAGCTTTAAAAACGCTACAAAATACAGCCCAGACAAAAATTTGAAATTTGATGCAAGATTAAATCTCGGCAGGGCACTAAAGTTGGCCGGGGATTTCAAAAATGCTACCCGAATTTGTTCGCAGTTGTTGGGAAATGTTTCTTATCGAAAACGGCACGGACTGGTAAAATTGGAAATCGCCGATTGTGTTTATCACGAGGGTTTGTCCTTGTATGATAAATTAAAAGATGCCAATGTAGAGTATAGCGGAAAGATCAAACAAGCGCTTGACGAGTATAAGGCAACCGCTGAGGAATTTAAAAGGACTGAGGTTTCAGCCACAGCTTACTACCGGATGGCGAAAATTTATGAACAGGATTTGGCTGATTTTAATAAAGCAGTTGACGCTTACAACAGAGTAAGAGGCGAATATCCAAAATCAGAGTTGGTTCGTGAATCGACAAAAAAAGCCAAGGATATCAGTGATTTGATTAGGCTAAAGAATCTCGTTAGAAAGTCTCAGGGCGAACAATTGGCCATGAACAGCGGAAGACATTATCAATTGAGCGAACTCGAGTTATTGCTTTTGGAACACGGCGTACATCCTGAACTTCGATTTATGCAGCGACAAAGAAAAACAGCCAAACTCGATGTTTCTACTTTGACGGCCAGGGATAGTCTATCAGAAAAGGAAAAGAAAAGGAAGAGTCTCGATGAGCTTGTGGCGAATAAGTTACAGTTGGCTGAGGTCTATCTCTTTCAATTCAATCAAATCGATTCCGCATTATTTGAATATGATGAAATTGATAAGCTCTTTCCGAGCCACCCGGCAACCGCAAGGGCGATATATTCAAGCGCTTTTGTTTATGAGCATGAATTTCATAATAAACCCAAAGCAGATTCGTTGCTCTATACTCTGCTGCAAAGATTCCCTGATTCACATCAGTCTCAAGACGCAAGAAAAAAATTAGGACTTCCCCTCAAACCGGCTACAAACGGCGCTTCAGTATTATTTCGTAAAGCCGAGGAAGCCCTTTTTAACGAGCAAAATGTTCAGAATGCAATCTCCGGATATGAAGCGGTCATTGCAAAATATCCGGATTCGGAATATGCCCCAAAGGCTTTGTTTGCACTTGGGTGGGTTCATGACCAGGTTACCCTGGACAAGGAAAAAGCCAGCGAGCTTTATGAAGAAATTCAGAGCAAGTATCCGAATTCGGAATTTTCAAGGCTTGTTGCCAGGAAACTAAGAGCGGTGAACATTGCGCAAAATCCTGAAACCTCAAAGGACCAGAAACAGCCGGAACCTTCGGAATCTGCATCTAAAGAGGGGAAACAAAAGGAACTCCTGGAAGAAGAATTAGATTTAGAGGAGATGCTCAAGGCTAACGAGTCAAAGAAAGAAGAGAAGAAAAAACCGCCGGTCCAGTAAATGCGTGGTAAAAAGCATTATAACACTAAGGGAATTTTTGAATGTCCGATTCTGTCCGTAAAGAACCTGGTTGGGGATATTTATTTAATACGGATGGCATGTCCGGCCGTTGCACAAAATGTAGTTCCCGGCCAATTTGTAAACATAAAAGTAAACAATGAATTTGTGCCGTTCTTGAGAAAACCGTTTAGCGTTTGCCGGCGAAGTGAGAAAGAAGGATGGATCGAGATTTTATGGAAAATCGTGGGCAAGGGGACAGAAATAATGTCCCGTTATCAACGAAATGACTTCGTGAACATCGTTGGTCCGCTGGGACGAGGGTATGACATTCCGCCGGATTTGCAGACCGCGCTCCTTGTGGGAGGTGGGCTTGGAGTAGCTCCCCTCCCTTTTTTGTGTGAAGAAGCCCAAAAGTTGGGAAAATCTGTTGAAGTATTTCTGGGAGCAAAGTCGGAAAATGAACTTTCAATGGTTGAGGCTTTTAGAACTTTGGGCGTTGAAGTTTATCTCTCCACCGAAGACGGCAGTCTCGGGAAACGCGGTTTGGTGACAGAGATTCTACTACAACGTCTGAATCAGATGCCTTCATTAGCAGGTGTTTACCTTTACAGTTGCGGGCCAAATCCTTTTCTGCAGGCGATGATGAACATTTCCGAAGAGCGGGGCATTGGTGGAGAAGTAGCCATCGAAACCATGATGGGATGCGGATTTGGGATTTGCGTCGGATGTCCGGTGCGGGTGAGAAATGGAAAGGCAGGAGAGGGGTTGTTCAAGTTGGCTTGTCTTGACGGACCTGTTTTTAATGCCGCGGAGATTTTGCTCGATGCTTGACCTTTCGGTTCAAATAGGATCGTTGAAACTAAAGAATCCGGTACTGGTGGCTTCCGGCACGTTTGGGTACGGCAAAGAAAGCGCAGATCTTGTCAATCTGGACAAGTTGGGCGGCATCGTTACCAAGTCGGTGAGTCCGAAGCCCAGAGACGGCAATCCGCCGCCGCGAATCGTCGAGCTCCCAGCCGGCATGCTCAATTCGATCGGTTTGCAAAATGTCGGAGTGGAAGCCTTTGTAAAAGAAAAACTGCCCTTTTTGAAAACAGTAGATACTTCGCTAATCGTCAACATTGCGGGGAGTACCGCTGAGGAATTCTTCACCGTTGTGAACCGACTGGAAAGTGAGGAAGGAATTGACGGGTACGAACTCAATTTTTCCTGTCCGAATGTGAAAGAGGGCGGCCTGGAATTCAGCCAAGTTCCAAAGGTAACTGCCCAGGTTACGGCGCTGATCCGGAAAGCAACCAAACGTCCGCTGATCATTAAACTCACACCAAACGTAACGCGCGTCAGTGAAATCGCCCGGGCTGCAGCCGAAAGCGGAGCAGATGCAGTTTCTCTGATTAACACTTTGGTGGGCATGGCCGTAGACATCGAGTCACGCCGTCCGAAAATTAACACAATTACCGCCGGTTACTCCGGGCCGGCCATCAAACCGGTTGCTTTAGCCAAAGTTTATGAAGTCGCTCAGAATGTCAATATTCCGATTATAGGAATCGGCGGAATTATGAACACACAGGACGCTTTGGAATTTTTGATTACGGGCGCCACCGCAATTGAAATTGGCACGGCAAATTTTATCGACCCAACGACCGGAGAAAGGATCGCGGAGGAATTGGCTGGGTATTGTGAAAAGCGCAACCTGACTTCAATTTCTGAGTTGGTTGGTTCACTCAAAACTTAAAATGGACACAGAGACACAAAGAACCACAGAGATCCGCAAAGAAAAGACATTACTGAATTCTTGTTTTATCTCAGTGATCTCCGAGTTCTCTGCGTCCTAAATAAAAGTTAAGGAGGGAGTTTGGGATTAGAAACACTTGGCGCTCGAACGCTTGTCTCGCTGGTCTTTGGACCGGCCATTCTGATTTCGGCATGGATTGGCGGCTATGTCTTTTTAGGCCTTGTCACCTTGGTGGTCATTCTCGCTATGCACGAGTTTTACAGTTTAGCTGTACACAAAAATGCCCGGCCTCAGAAGATTCTCGGAATTGCCACCGGAGCCGGCCTATGCCTACTACTTTATTTTAATCAGCTTCAACACCTCTGGATCTTACTTTCTGCATCGTTTCTCATAATTCTCATCATCGAACTTTTTAGAAATAAAGACAGCGCGATTTTAAATGTTGCAGCCACTCTGCTGGGAATCTATTTTGTCGCATTAACGCTCGGTTTTTTACTTTTAATCCGGGAAGTACCCAACCCGATTAGCTATAAATTAGGTGGCAGTTTAGTTATCTTAATTTTCGCCACCGTTTGGGTCTGCGACTCGGCGGCTTATATGCTGGGTTCCAAATTTGGTAAGCACAAACTCTTTGAACGGGTTAGCCCTAATAAAACAGTTGAAGGAACGGCCTTTGGATTTTTTTTCGCGCTGCTGACAGCCTACATTTCCCAATTGACTTTTTTGCCAGAAATCAGTTTGGTTGACGCTTTAGTGATTGGCGTTATTTGCGGCAGCTTTGGGCAGGCGAGCGACTTAATTGAATCTTTGTTTAAAAGAGACGCCGGAGTGAAAGATGCGTCTAATCTGATTCCAGGACACGGTGGGGTTTTAGACCGGTTTGACAGCGAGATTTTAGTCGCGCCGGTAGTTTATTTTTATTTGCGGTTTGTGGTGTTTTGAAAAAGTTAATTGGACATAATCCCTCAACCTAAACCACAATTCTCCCTTTCTCAACAATCAGCTTGCCGTCAACACTAAGGGTCGGTTTCAGCAAAATTCCTTTGATGGCTTGAACCATTTTGCCGTGTACTTTAGTCGTTTTATTCTGGCCGAATGAAACATGAATGGTGCCAAGCGCTTTTTCGTCCTCCTGTGCGGAATTGCCTAATTTAACGCCAGGATTTGTGCCGACCCCGAATTCATAAATTTGTCTCCCTGCCGGTCCAAATTTTCGAATTGCTTTTCGTAATTCGTCTGCTTCATGACCACCTTTTATCTGGGTGATTTCCCCCTCTTTGACATTAAGCGTAATGGGATTTGCCAGTTTCTTTATACCTGCGATACGGTCGATTGCCACCATGCCGTTGATATGTTTGTGGTTGAGAATGACACAGGCTTCTCCCGCCGGCAGACTTGCAAATTCACCTGCTTGCTGTACAACACCTGTTTCAGCAATACCTTTCATTCTGGAAATCGTGAGCCGGGCTTCAGTACCGGACGGAGATTGCAAGTGCAGTGATTTGCCGATTGAGAACAAATCGGAAATCTTGCGGCTAATATTGTTAATTTTCTTGTAGTTGGTTTCAAATGTGCGCTCGATTAGCGTTCCCGTGGCATTTTGCAAAACGAGAATTCGCGAGCCATTTCGACGGGCTTTATTAAAAGTTTTTTCATCAAGAGGCTTTGAGGTGAGGACGAAGCAGGCGTCAGCTTGTGCTAATGATCCTTGCACCGCTTCAGGGAGTTGGTTGTCAGTGCCGTTTGAAAATTTTAGGAGCAGCGAATTCTTCGATATTCTTAAGGCCGTTTTCCAGATCGTTTCACCGACGTCCGCTAATGATTTGTCGGTTACAATGAGCAGACTTTCATTCGGCTTTAAGTCGAAACAATTTCTCAGAACAGCTCGAGTTGACTTTTCTAACGAAATCATAAAACCAGGCCGCCCTAGGTAAAGAAAATAATTTCGAAAACTCCTTTAATTAAAACTTCAGCTGCTTTATTTGCCAGTCATCTCAAGAATGACTGGCAAATCCTCCAATCAGCTTTGCAGCGCCACATGAGCAAAGACTTTAGCGTCATCCAAAATGTTGTCGATTTTGACGTATTCATTAGGCTCATGCAGAGTTTCATCTTGTGTTGCCCACACCACCGAGTTAAAGCCTGCCTCACGAAAAAATGCCGCAACGGTTCCACCGCCAATTCCCTTTGGTTCCGTCTCCACCCCTCGAATTTCGGAAATGGCACGTTGTATCGCTTTCACGACGGGAGCATCGACTGGAGTCGCAGGGGCGGCTCTAAGTTCTTGCGGTGAAATCACTGCAATAGAAACGCCATGCTTCTCTTCTACTTTTTTGCAGATTTCTTTAACATTTTTCCATAAGTCATCGACGTCGTAATTCGGCAAGAGGCGGCAGTCGTAGTAAAAGATATCCTCGCCGGGGATGGTATTTACATTCGGCACATTTGCTTCTTTTTTCGTCGGCTCAAATGTGCTAATTGGCGGATCAAAAACTTTGTCTGAGACGTTGAAAGTCTTGTAAAGATCTTCTAACTCCACAATCAAGTTTGCACCCGCTTTATGAGCGTTTACGCCAAGCTCCGGCGTTGAACCGTGAGTTTGCTTTCCTTTCACCTCAAATCTAAACCAGACGATGCTCTTTTCGGCAACTTCAACTAAAGTGCCGTCCTCGTTTCCGGCGTCTGGAATGAGAAAGAAGTCCTCTTTTCTGAACAGGCCTTTATGATTTTTTAAGAGGTACTGAATACCATAATGACTGCCGGTTTCTTCGTCCGCAACAAAGATGAGGCCGATGTCTTTTTCGGGCTCAATGTCATCATCAAGAAATGCTTTGACAGTTAACAAAGAGGAAACGATAGCCTGTTGATTATCTTCGGTACCGCGGCCAAATATTTTACCATCTTCGACTTTGGTGGTCCAGGGATCGCCGTTCCACTTGCTCAGATCGCCAGGTGGAACGACGTCCATGTGCGACATAATCCAGATGGTTCCGCGGCTGCTTTTCCCTTTAAATTTCGCAATCAGATTGGGTCTGTGGCCGGAAGAGACTCGGTCATCCGGGGCATGGTAGGAGTTGATATCTTGGCAATGAAGCTCGTTTTGCAGGTAGGAGTGAATGAACTCGGATTTTTTTTGTTCGCCGTCCCCGTCGCTTTCCGGGGCAAGGGCCGGAATGGCTGTTAGTTCTTTTTCCAGATTGATTGCTTCATCTTGGTATTCATCGATTCGCCTACAAATCTTTTCTAAAACGGTTTTGTCCATTTAAACCCAGGTAATCGATTTGCTCTTTTCCAAACTCTGAAAAAAGAGGGTGAGTCTCTCATAAACAGGGTCAACTTTCGATCCGAATTTTTTTGCCATTCTATTCGCGATTTCTTCAAAATTTTTCATGCCGTCGCAATGTTGCCAGACAAAACTGCCCACTTCATCGAGATTCAACCGGTAATTAGGCGTGGCCATTTTGGACGCCAGCCATTTGCCGAGAATGTGATTGCCAAATTTTGGGATTAAAATCACTGTGAAACCGCTGCCGTTTGTTTCCCATTTGCGGTTCCATTTTGGGCGTTGGGGCAGTTTTTGTTTTTCAGGCATTTTTATATGTAACCTTGAGAAGTATTCAAGTGTTAAAAGTGTTCAGGTTTTACAATTCGCGGTAGTCCGAGAACTCTGGCGAGTCTTGGACTTTAACACTTTAACTTAGCTATTCTTGTTGTTTAACGACATTCACCGAGGTTTTATAAAGTCCGAACATCACGATTGCTAAAAGCGCAATACCTATAATATTCCAGCTATGAACACCAAAAAACGCCAAAACATCATTTCTTTCATAGATTACGATCGGGATAGCCATCAAAATACCCACGAGCGCTTCGCCTGTGATGAGGCCGGCCGAAAATAGCAAACCGTTACGCAGGCCCGATTTGGTTTTCTCTGCGGCAGCTTCTTTCTTATCTTCCGGCACTGTCTTTTCATTTTTCCTCAGCGCTCTTTCTGCAGTCCATGCCAGAATACCGCCCAATAGAATTGGAACTTCAAGCTGAAATGGCAAATAAATCCCCACTGCTACTGCCAGAACCGGAGTTCTAAAAGCGCTGCCTCTTTTCTCGAGGTAGAGATCTAAAATGATTATCCCCACAGCTATTGCCATCCCCCAGGAGACGATTCCCCAAGGCAGACCCGCGCCAAATACGCCAGCAGCAACGGCGGCCATCAGGGTTGCCTGTGGCGCTGCCAGGGGGTCGGGATGCGTTGCGGTGGGTTCGCCAATCCCGTAAGCATTCAAAAGAAGCGTTAGAATGGGGGCCATGACGAATGCAGCGGCGGCAACGCCGACTACCTGCATGATTTGCTGCTTAATCGGGGTTGCACCAAGAATGCGTCCGGCTTTGAGGTCTTGCAGATTATCACCGGCTATGGCGGCGGCGCAGGCTACCACGGCGCCGATAAATATCGCCGAAGCCGGGCCCGTGACGCTGCCTGTGCCCAACCATACCAACAGCAATAATGACGAGGTCAAGATAGTAGCGATGGTTACGCCCGAAATAGGATTATTGGAAGAACCCACCAAACCGGCCATGTATCCGGCAACTGAAGAAAATAGAAAACCGGCGATCAGCATAATCGTCGCCATAAAAAGCGACAATAGCATGTTACCGGTAAAATAATTAAAAATAAAAA
This sequence comes from candidate division KSB1 bacterium, assembly GCA_022562085.1. Taxonomy (NCBI): domain Bacteria; kingdom Pseudomonadati; species Candidatus Zhuqueibacterota bacterium. Next base: position 30,431 of record JADFPY010000010.1, read on the forward strand.
AAAGCGGGATTACAGCTAAAAGAATTGCTGCGCCAACCCATTGCATGGGGGTGTCCCTTTCCGTTCTTATGATTGTCCCGCCACTCTTCTTTTGTTTGTAAGCTTCTATTCCTGATTTAATCCCGCTCACGAGGCTTTTGCGGAGACGAATTAATGCCCAGATTCCTCCGACCATCATCGCGCCAACGCCGAGATACCTGGTCTGGGTTGACCACATCGTGTTTGCCAAATCAACGGCCGATTCGCCCGCAGGTATGCCTCCTTGCATGGCAGTCAAAATAGGAATGAAGATGTACCAGTTGATAGCCCCGCCGAGAAAGATTAAGACAGCGATATTCAAGCCGACAATATAGCCCACCCCAACGAGAGCCGGCGAGAGATTAGAACCCGCATAAGCAACGGTTTTGCCTACTCCCGTCGCCGTCTCGACTGCGCCATCCCATAGTCTTAAACCGGTTTCACCAAATTTGAACAACGCTCCTATGGCGCCTGCTGTTGCCACCACTTTCACACCAGCACCGCCAACATCCCCTACCTTCAAGACCTCGGCCGTTGCCACGCCTTCCGGGAATTTCAGGGGATTATCTACGATCAGGGCTCGCCGCAGGGGAATGGTAAACATGACGCCGAGGAGACCGCCAAATCCGGCTATCAAGGTTGTTTCCCAATAATTAAATTCTGTCCATGCGCCAATTAGTAAAAGCGCCGGAACTGTAAAAATGACTCCGGCCGCCAGACTTTCACCGGCGGACGCAGCAGTTTGGACAATATTATTCTCAAGAATATTGGATTTTTTGAATAAGCTCAATACCGCCATAGAAATGACTGCTGCGGGAATTGAAGCCGAAACAGTCATTCCGGCAAATAAACCGAGGTAGGCATTGGCCGCGCCAAGAATGACCGACAACAGAACCCCAAGTATCACCGCTTTGATGGTAATCTCACTTAAAGAAGTTGATGCGGGAATGAACGGCTGAAAGTCCTGTACATTGCTTTTTTCAGGCATCGAACCCTCCTTTAACATTATCTTTCAATTTTGATTTTCTGCCTCCATTGAACTTCGCAGGATTTACGGCCGACAAGTGGGTTATTCAGCCGCCCTTTCCGTTCTTTACACGAGTTCCTTTCTTTTCTTTAGCCATATTCCTTCCATCCGTTTAGGTTGAAATTTTAGTGAGTTGCAAAAATGTGAGATGGGATGGGCAAGATAATACTTTTGAAATCGCTCATGTTCCTCCTTCCGAGTTTGTGGGCGAAATGATTTAATGTGGAATAAATGGTTGGAATGACGAACCCTCCGATTCGATTTTCAAAGTATAAAATTTTTATTAAAAGTCAAGCGAAAATTAAATTTCAGTTAGAAATCCGGTTTTTTGGGGCCTGGTTTTTTTATTTGATTTTTATAAAAATAGTTATATATTAATAAATTCGATAAATGGAACTATTTAATGGCTTTAAAGGACATAACGCTCGGTCAATATTTTCCAGGAAATTCGTTTTTACACCGTCTCGATCCCCGCAGCAAACTCTTTGCAAGTTTGATTTTTATGACTTGTTTGCTTCTTTCACAAAAGATTTTTTTGTTTTTACTTTTAGCGGGAATATGTGTGTTAGGCTTTTATTTGTCCGGGATACCCTTGAGCCGGATGTTAAAAAACTTAAAGCCGTTTTTTTGGCTTTTTTTGATTACATTTTTGATTCACCTGTTTACAACAGGGGGAAAAGAATTAATCCGAATCCCTGTTTTGGGCTTCAGTTTAAGCGAAGAAGGGTTTGTAAACGGGCTGTCTTATTCACTGCGATTAGGGCTTTTAATCGTTTTTGCTGCCTTTCTCACCATGACAACACCTCCAATCGAGATTACGGATAGCTTGGAAAAATTGTTTTCGCCGCTCAAACGGTTCAAGGTTCCCGTGCATGAATTTGTTTTAATGATGACATTGTCCTTGCGTTTTTTGCCTTTACTTATTCTGGAAGCAGAAAGAATCAAAAATGCGCAATTATCGCGCGGGGTTTCACTCGAGGGCAATTTGCTGCAAAGAGTCAAAAACATTGTGCCGATGATCTTACCTTTGTTTATTTCAGCGATTCGCCGCGCAGAAGACTTAGCCGTTGCCATGGAAGCAAGGCACTATGTCGGCGGCGAAGGGCGTACCTCTTTCCGCAGGCTGCGCTTTCGCAGAGGAGATTTTGGCATGTTGGCTTTTTCAAGCCTTGCCTTTTTTGGCATTGTTGCTTTGAAATAGTACTGCATGAGAAATATAAAACTGGTTCTTGAATATGACGGCACGGATTTTTGTGGATGGCAACTTCAACCGAAAGACAGAACAGTTCAGGGCGTTTTACAAAGCTCTTTGAAGCAGTTGTTACGGGAATTACCGACGATTTACGCGTCCGGGCGGACCGATGCCGGTGTTCACGCTTTGGGGCAAGTAGCGAATTTCAAAACTGAAAACCAGCTCACGTTGGATTCCATTCAAAATGGAGTAAACAGTTATCTGCCGGCAGATGTTCGAGTGCTGAGTGTCGAAGAGGCAGGCGAAGAGTTTCATTCACGTTATGATGCGGTAAAAAGAACCTATCGATACGTTATCGCAAAGAAAATGCTGGCAGTTGGCCGGCAATATTCGTGGTTTTGTAAATACAAATTAGATCTGAGCAAAATTCGCAGTGCCTCTGAGTTTTTAATCGGCAAGCATTCTTTTGAAGCCTTTGCCAAACTCAACGAAGAAGAAAAGCACTACCTGTGTAATGTTGAAAGCGTGAGGTGGCAAGAAAGTGAGGAAGATTTTTCTTTTACAATTAGTGCAAACAGATTTCTTCACCACATGATAAGAATTATCGTGGGAACGATGATAGACGTTGGCCGAGGCAAGTTGCTCCCTGGGGATATAAAAGACATGTTAGCTTCTGGAGAGAGAAAGAGAGCGGGCAGTGTGGTGTCTGCTCATGGTTTGTTTTTGGTTCGAGTGGATTACTAAAATGAAAAAAAACCTTTTATTGATTTTTCTACTTTCATTGCTATTGGCTTGCCAAAGTGATGAAAAACAGCCTGCAACCACAGACCTTGCTGCTATGACTCCGCAACCGGTTTCGCAGCGGAGCGGTCAGTTGGTCAATGATCAAATTTCAAACAGCCGAAGAACTGCAATTACCCGGGCAGTGGAAAAGGTGAGCGATGCAGTTTGCGGCATCAATGTTACCCAAATACGCCAGGCACGTCGTTCTAACTACTATGACGACCCTTTTCTCCGCTTCTTTTTCCCTGAGAGAATTCCGCGCCAGGCAATAAAGAGTCTGGGTTCCGGATTTTTGATTTCGGCCGAGGGTTTTATTTTAACCAACGAACATGTGGTCAGTAACGCAAGTGAAATCGTTGTTGTTTTATCGGACGGTTCCACCCACAACGCAGAAGTCGTTGGGTCGGATTTCATTACAGATATCGCCCTGATTAAAATTGAAGGGAAAAATTATAATTATATCCAGTTTGGGAATTCAGAAGATGTTATTATTGGCGAGTGGGTGATTGCCCTTGGCAACCCTTTCGGCCTTTTTGAAATAAACTCAAAACCTACTGTGACTGTTGGCGTGGTTAGTGCTGTAGATAGAGATTTTGGTCGGCAAAGTAACGACAGGGTGTACCAGGATATGATTCAAACCGATGCAGCGATTAATCAGGGAAACAGCGGTGGGCCGCTTGTGAACAGTTTGGGTGAAGTCATTGGTATGAACACTTTTATTTACACCGGCAGCGATTACAATACCGGATCGATCGGTCTTGGTTTTGCCTTACCAAGTAATCATATAATCCGGGTCATCAAGGATCTTAAGGAGTACGGCGAAGTGAATAGACGGTTTCGCACCGGTCTCCAGGTTGATGATATTTCACCGATAGTAGCTCGATACTTTCGTTTAAGATCCAGTAACGGAGTCATTGTGACTGACGTTGAGAGAAACAGTTCAGCAGCCCGGGCCGGCCTTCAAGTTCGTGACATTATTCTTGAAGTAAATGGCAAAAAAATCGAGGATGAAAATGATATTTGGTCGGTCATTGAAAATTCCGATCTCCGCGGTGGTGATAAATTAAACTTTAAAGTTTTGCGGGATCAGCGAATTTTGAATATCTCGATGAAACTAGAAAGTGTCAATTGACAGGATTGAGTCTTGATTGAAAGATACTCACGGCCGGAAATGGCTGAAATCTGGAGCGACCAGAATAAATTCGCAACCTGGCTTAAGGTTGAAATACTGGCTTGTGAAGCGCTCGCTGAATTAGGAGAAATCCCAAAAGAAGCGGTTGCAAATATTAAGGAGAAGGCGAATTTTGACAGATCTCGAGTCCTTGAACTTGAAGAAACGGTCAAACACGATGTGATCGCTTTTCTTACCAATGTGGCAGAATATGTCGGGCCGGACAGCCGGTACATTCATCTCGGCATGACTTCGTCTGACTTGCTGGACACGGCGTTAGCAAGTTTGATGCGGCAGGCCGGCGGTCTGCTCTTGGATGGCTTAAAAGGATTGAGAAAGGTCCTCGGCGAACGAGCAGTCGAATTTAAGAAGACCGTTTGTATTGGCCGCTCGCATGGAATTCATGCCGAACCGACCACGCTTGGCTTAAAATTGGCCTTGTGGCACGATGAAGTCGGCCGAGGCATCGAACGGTTGGAGCGCGCAATAGAAACGATATCAGTTGGCAAAATTTCAGGAGCGGTGGGTACATTTGCCCACATCAATCCGTGGGTTGAGTCGTATGTTTGTGCAAAATTAGATTTAAAGCCGGCCCCGGTTTCAACACAAATTGTACAGCGCGACCGGCATGCTGAGTTTTTGGGAGCGCTTGCTCTTATTGCAGCTTCTTTAGAAAAATTTGCGACTGAAATTAGAAATTTGCAGCGCACTGAAATTTTGGAAGCCGAGGAGCCATTTACAAAGGGCCAAAAAGGATCGTCTGCAATGCCGCATAAAAGAAATCCGGTGGCCAGCGAGAATATTTCAGGCTTGGCCAGGTTGATCAGGGCAAATGCAAACGCAGCCTTGGAAAATATTGCTCTTTGGCATGAACGCGACATCAGTCATTCTTCAGTGGAACGGATAATCATTCCGGACAGCACCATTGCTCTGGACTATATGCTGCATCGCTTTACAAAGGTTATTTCCGATTGGGTCGTCTATCCTGAAAAGATGCTCGAAAATTTGCACATGACCAACGGCTTGATTTTTTCTCAGGCGATTCTTCTGGCCTTAGCCAAGAAGGGGATTACAAGAGAGGAAGCTTACCAATTGGTGCAAGGAAATGCAATGGAGGTTTGGGAGTCCGGTGGAAATTTTCGAGAAAAGGTTCTTGACGATGAGCGCATCGGCGTCCATTTGAATAAAACTGAAATCGAATCCTGTTTTGACTTAGAGAAGGATCTTAAAAACGTTGACTTTATTTTTAAACGAATAGGTTTAAATTAACACGTTTTAAAACGAGGAGAGAGGTAAAATTGAAAGAAGCAAAAAAGAAAAATAAACTGTACGAAGGAAAAGCTAAAATCGTTTATGAGACCGACAACGAGGATATTTACATCCAGGAGTTCAAGGACGATGCAACCGCGGGAGATGGCGCTAAGAAAGGCAAGATTAAGTCCAAGGGGATTGTCAACAACCAGGTTTCCGGCCATCTGTTCACTTATCTGGAAAGTTATCATGTTCCGACCCATTTCGTGAAAGCATTTTCTGACAGGGCCATGTTTATCAAAAAACTCGAAATGATACCCATAGAAGTGGTTATGCGAAATATCGCCACGGGGAGTCTCGTTAAGCGTTACGGGGTCGAGGAAGGAAAAGAGCTGGAACAACCCATTTTAGAATACTATCTTAAGGATGACGCCAAGCACGATCCCATGATAAATGAAGATCATATTCTATCATTTGGCCATGCGGATGCTGAAGAATTAAAACAGATTCAACGCTTGACCAAGAAAATAAATGCAGTCCTCAAATCGTTTTTTTACAGAAGGAATATGCTGCTGGTTGATTTCAAATTGGAATATGGTCGGTATAAGAATGGCAAAATTTGCCTTGGAGATGAGATTTCGCCGGACACATGCCGGTTCTGGGATATTGAGACCAACGAAAAATTGGACAAAGATAGATTCAGACAAGATCTGGGAAAAGTTGAAGAAGCTTATCAAGAAGTTTTAAAGCGCGTTTTAAAGGCGGGTTAACTGCTCACTTGAAGGGAAAGTAAGTTGAACAAAGAAGGTTTGGGAATCGTAGTCGGTATGGTCTTGTTTAGCGGAATCTTAATTGCAGGTTCCCTGGTCACCGGGCATTTATATCTTAAGATTATTACGGGAGTAAGTGTTCTATTGACCGTTTTGGTCATATATTTTTTCCGCGATCCGGAGCGGGACATACCGGAGGGCGCCGACAATATTTTATCGCCCGCAGATGGGAAAGTGGTTGATATTCGGGAACAGTATGAGGATGAGTTTTTGCATGAAAAGTGCACACGAGTCAGCATATTTCTATCGGTTTTTAATGTGCATGTCAATCGGATTCCCATTTCCGGAGATGTGAAATATTTTAGATACCAAAAGGGGGCTTTTGTAAATGCTTATAAAAGCGATGCCTCAGAAATAAATGAGCAAACAGTTATTGGAATTGAAAATGGAAAGTGTAATATTTTGTTTAAACAAATTGCCGGTTTGATCGCGAGAAGAATTGTTTGTAATGTTAGAGAAGGCAACACGGTTAATTTGGGAGAAAGGTTTGGGATCATTAAATTTGGCTCAAGAGTTGATATCTTCTTCCCGAAAAACGTTGATGTTAAAGTTAAATTAAAAGAAAAAGTTAAAGGCGGACAAAGCATCATAGGAGTGATAAAAACATGATTAAAAGGAAAAGGGATATTGTTCCCAGCCTCTTTACAATGCTTAATTTATTCTTCGGATTTTTTGCGATTGTCATTGCAATCAAAGGTAATTTTGTGCAAGCCGCCTGGTTGATTATCATCGCAGGAATCTGGGATGGCATCGATGGGAAAATCGCCAGGATGACCCATACGTACAGCGAGTTTGGGATTCAATTTGATTCGATCACCGATGTCGTATCGTTCGGTGTGGCGCCGTCTGTTTTAATTTATCAGTCCGTTTTCTATAAACTGGGGCCACTTGGGATTATCTTAAGTTTCCTACCTCTCCTTTTGGCTGCAATCAGGCTATCAAGATTTAACGCGAACCTTGACGGGTTTGAGAAAGAAAACTTTACAGGTCTTCCCGTCCCGGTAATGGCCGCGACACTGGCTGCCTATGTGATTTTCAGTTACGATCTTTGGGAAGGAATGCGATTCGCACCGTTTTTAATTCCTTTGGTTCTTTTCCTTTGTTATCTAATGGTAAGCCACGTTGAATATGAAATGATGCCGAAATTTTCGTTTCGGGAGGGTAAGAAGAATTCAGTCCTGTTTATTATAATGCTCCTTGCGATTGCCGCCGTTGTCATTTTTAGACAAACAGCGGTCTTTCCGATGGCTCTTGGTTTTGTTTTGTATTTTTGGATTCGCTCTTTGGTACATCATCATGGAGAGGAAGAAGATGAAAAATTGCTCGACGTATCTATTCCGGATTGAATGCGATGATGACTGCTAAAGTTCATATTATGTTAAAGAAAGGTATTCTTGACCCCCAGGGCAAGACGATTCATCACGCACTGGAAAATTTAGGCATTGATCAAATCGAAGAAGTCCGAATGGGGAAGTTGATTCAGTTGCAGCTCGGAGACGTTCCTGAGGACGAGGCAGAAAACATCGCCAGGCAAGCCTGTACAAAACTTTTGGCTAATCCTGTAATTGAGGATTTCCGAATCGAATTAGTTA